>JAZRWZ010000261.1:0-6308 GCA_045599985.1 Acutalibacteraceae bacterium
ACTTTATTTACGATATCGTGCTTACTCAAACTGCCACCAACTTTCTGCACGCAGTATTCAAATTATGCGTGTCAATATTATAATGGATTCTTTTGAAAAAAGCAAGAGGCTTATCACGCTTTTTGCAAATAATGCGTGTAAATATTGAAAACCATATTGCAATTTTCGACGAAAGACGCTATTTCTGCATTTTGAGGATTAAGTTAAACATTACCGGCAATTTGCAATTTAATTGCACATAATATTATTGACATTTACCTTACAAATTAGTACAATACAAATAAGGAGGCGATGGTATGAAGAATGTTAATATCACTATGCGCATTGACGATGAATTAAAAGCAAAGGCCGAAGCTCTTTTTTCTGAACTGGGGCTCAGTATGACTACGGCATTTAACATTTTTTTAAAACAAGCCGTCAGGGAGCAGCAAATTCCCTTTATGGTGAGCAAGAATGTACCCAACAGCACTACCCTTGCCGCTATGGATGATGCCGAATCCGCTGAAAACCTTTTCGGTCCGTTTGACAGTGTTGATTCCCTGATGGAGGCGCTGAATGCTTAAGATTGAATTTACCGGTCAATTTAAGAAGGATTACAAGCTTGCTGTTAAACGCGGCTGCAATCCCGCCGAATTGCAAAAAGTCATTACCCTGTTGGCAAGCGAACAATCCCTTCCCGAAAAATACAAAGACCACGCTTTGACCAATTCCAAAGACTACAAAGACATGAGGGAATGCCACATAGAACCGGATTGGTTACTGGTATATAAAGTTTACGATGAAATGCTGATTTTGCGGCTGATTCGTACCGGCAGCCATAGTGATTTGTTTAGGTAGTCAGTTTTTCAATCAATAGTATTATCGTACAGTATTACCGTACAGTATTTGTGAACCGTTCAGGAGGTATCGGTATGAAAAAAGCGTTGATAATCATCTTGATTCTTGTGCTTGCCGTGGCTGTAGGCGGCGGTGTGTGGCAGATTTATGTGAGAAAGCAGTCCCAAAAATACAATCTCATCACCCTTGATACATCCTCCCTGCCCGCGCCGGTTACTCAGCCGTCAACCGATGCCTTTGTGCAGCTGAGCGAGGTAAACATGCACTATCAGGTTTACGGCAGCGGTAAAAAGCCGCTGATTCTGATTCACGGCAACGGCGGCAGTGTTGCCTCCCTTGACGAGGCGGCCTCCTACCTTGCGAATGACTACACGGTATACCTTACCGAAAGCCGCTGCCACGGCCAAAGCAGCGACCCGGGCGAAATCTCCTATTCCCTCATGGCAAAGGATATTGCCGAATTCATTCACGCCATGGGACTTGAAAAGCCGTATATCATGGGCCACAGCGATGGCGGCATGATTGCTATTGCCCTTGCCTCGGAATATCCCGACCTGCCCGGGGCCATTATCTCCTGCGGCTCAAATTCTCACCCCTCAAAATTCAAGCCGTATTTCACGATTGGCGTTAAAATCAGCAATCTTTTCCATAAGGATAAGCTTAACGATATGATGCTCACCCTGCCCGATTTTAACGAGGAATATCTTGGCCGCATCACCTGCCCCGCCTACATTGTGGCGGGCGAATACGATATTATGTGGCTCTCCGACACCGCATACATCCACTCCGCCATCAAGGGCAGCGATGTGGCAATCACCAAATCCGCCTCCCACAGCACCTATATGTCCCACGACGGCGGCAAGGCCTATGTGCTTGCCAAAAACTGGCTCGAGAAGCTGAATAAAACGCAAAAACAAAAGCTGGTGGTGCTGGACACGGATGTGGGCACAGATGACGCAGCGGCGCTTCTGGCGGCAAAATTCCTGCCCCATGTGCACATTGATTATATTGTGGCCTCAAAGGGCAACGCCTCCCTTGAGGGGGCGACCCGCAACGCCATCATCCTGAAAAATTACCTGGGCCTTGATGCCAAGGTGGTGCAGGGTCAGTTGCCCAAGGCGGATGTCAACGTGAACGAGGAGGAGAAAAACACCTTCCACGGCAGCGACGGCCTTGCCGACATCAGTGCCGACATGATTGGGGAGATGGGCCTTTCGGAGGCCGACCTGCACGATTACATCACCTATGATGCCTACTGTGAAGAAATCCTGAAATGCGACGAAATCGAATACATCGCCGTGGGCCCCTCCACCAACCTTGCCAATTCCCTTGATAACGAAGGATTCCGCAGCAAGGTTTCCAAAATCTATATTATGGGCGGGGGAATTCATGAATTCAACTGCAGCCACAACACCGAATTCAACTTTTCCAAAGACCCGCAGAGCGTGAAAAAAATAATGGAATCGGGGCTGGATATCACCCTTTTCACCCTTGACCTGACTAACCACCAGCGGGTAACGGAAGAGCAGATTGCCGCCCTTGAAAGCATCGGCACCTTCGGCAATTACATCACATTTTTACGGTATAACCTGCAGGCCAACCGCAGCTACAACAAGATTGAGGCGGCTGTGCTGCACGATGTGATGCCCCTGCTGTATATGGAACACCCCGAAAAGTTCACAGCAGAGGATATGAAAATCGAGGTGGACGAGTTCGGAGCCACCAAGCAAAGCGAAAACGGCCAGCCAGTAAATGTGGTGATGGGGGCAGAGGAAACCCTGCTCAATGCCACCCTGACCGATATTTTCACAAATTATGATGCGGTGAAATAGGCAAAAAGTGATAATGATTACACTAAAGCAGAGCCATCCGGCAAACAATCGGATGGCTCTGTTTTTTCTGTTATCAGTTACTTTGGGGCAGCTTCCCTTGGGATTATGCCACCTGTGCGTTGGCATTCACATTATCAATCACTTTTTTGATTCCCGACCATACAGATAAATCGGTGAAAATCTCCGCAACGCTTCCCCGGTCGGTAAAAGGTGGCTCCTGCAGCACAGATAAATCCTTCATCAAACCGTTATGAACAATATATTCCACAATCTGATTCACAAAATAAATCTGCCTGCTGTCAAGCGAGGTGTCCTCAAGAAAAGCAGAAAAAGCCTCCTTGGCGGCATTCATATCCAGCCCAACAATTTCACGCACAAATTCCCCAAGGGGTTTTTGACCGTATTCGGTTTCATAATCCTGCTTTGTGCCAAGGTCACTCCACAATATTTTTTCAAGCGCTTTCAAATCCCCGGCCGTTAAAGGAATATTCTTTTTGAGCTTGGCAATCACTTCGTTATCCTGATTCTGACGAATGAAAAACTCCGCCTTGGCCTTGTAGTTTTTCAGGTCGTCATTTTCAAGCTCTGACTCCTTCCAATCTACCGACAGAATTTCATCAGCAAAATTCGTATCATAGCGAATCTTGGGCGTGGGAATATATTTCATCAGGTCGCGCAGGCTTTCGCGGATATGCTCAAATTCATTGATTCCGGCGTTTTCCACATAATCGGTATGCAGTATTTTTTCAATCAAATCAGACTGTGCGGCTATCTCCGGAATGTTGGCAACGGAAGCAATGGCCGAAACCTTTTTAAACAGGTCCGTTCTTGCTTTGGCATATTTTTTGCCCACAAGGTAAGCCAGTTCAATCCCATACAGAAGCGCATCAAAGCGGAGGGCTTTGGCGTCATCATCATCGGGAGTTATCAAAGGAGCAAGCTCCTGCCCCATCAAAAGCGTATCTTCGTAGGAGAGCAGGGAATAATTTTCGGGATTGGCATAGGTTTCCACATATTTCAGGTGCTGGCGAACGGCAAAATTCTGCTTATTCAGTTCCCGCACCTTTCTTACCATATCCTCCACCAGAGATTGGCGCAGGGCAATCAGCTCCGGGGTTTGGTAGGCAAGGTCCTGCAATTTAAAGGTGATTTGTGATTTCAGGTGGAATATTGCCCCCTGCAAAGCAATCATGTTGGGGGTTGGTTTGCCGTTATTCATACGGAAGAATTCAAAGTTGCCGCAAAAATCGAAGATATAGAATTTTTCTTTATCCTTGCCGTCAAGCAGATTACTGCAAAGCCGGGTGCCGCGGCCAATCATTTGCCAAAACTTGGCTTTACTCATCACCTTTTTAAAGAAAACAAGATTCAACACCTCGGGCACATCAATGCCCGTATCCAGCATATCAACGGAGATGGCAATCTGCGGCAGTTTTTTCGGGTTGCTGAATTCATCCACAGCGCTTTGCGCGTAATTGATGTGGTTATCAATCACCTTGGCAAAGCCGGGCAGATGGGGGTATTCCTTATTGAACACCTCAAATATTTTTTCGGCGTGGTTGTGGTTTTTGGCAAAGATGATTGTTTTGCCCAGCTTGTTGCCGTAGTCAATTTTCAAGCCATCTGTCATCAGGATGTGAAGCACTTCTTTTATGGTGTCCTCATTAAAAATCCACTCATTCATGGCCGAGGAACCGATGCTTTCGGGCAGTTCACCGTTTTCATTCTCAAAAGTGTCTTCATAAACCCTTTTGTCTTCATCCGACAGTTCATCATATACAATTCCCTGCTCAATGAATTTGAGGCGGGTTTCCACGCTCATAAAATCAACAAGGTAGCCATCCTTCACCGCTTGTGAAAGCTCATAGCCGTAGGTGGGAACCCCGTTTTCCAGTTCAAAGACCTCATATGTATTCTTATCAATCTCATCCTTCGGCGTGGCGGTCAGGCCCACAAGGGGCGCATCAAAATAGGTGAAAATATCCCTGTATTTGTTATAGACGGAACGGTGGGCCTCGTCACAGATAACAAGGTCAAAATGGCCGCTTGTAAAAAGCTTGCCCTCCTCATCATGGGCGGCATCAATCACATTATACATGGTCTGGTAAGTGGAAAACACACAGTGAGCCGTGTAATTCCCCTTATCTTCACACAGGTTGGTTACGGAAAGGTCGGGAAGCAGATTTTCAAAACTGCGTTTTGCCTGCGTAACAAGGCTGTTTCTATCCGCAAGAAAAAGAATGTTTTTAATCCAACCGTGCTGCAGCAAAATATCGCAAAGGGCAATCACCGTTCTGGTTTTGCCGGAGCCGGTAGCCATCACAAGCAGTGCCTTGCGGCGGTTTTTTCGGTCAAAAGCATCACAAACCGCTTTGATGGCCCCCTCCTGATAATAGCGCCCGGCAATGTTTTTATTCACGGTCACATTTTTCAGGCTTGTGCGAAGGGTTTGCAGGTTAAACAGCTTTTCAAGGTCACGCTTGGAGTAAAAAGCGGCGCAGCGGCGCTCGGGGTAAATGTTATCCGTAATTCTTGTTTCAAAACCGTTGGTCAGGAAAATAACCGGGCGGCGGTGATATTTTTGCTCCAGAATATCGGCATAAAGCTTTGCCTGCTGCCTGCCCTTGGCCACATCTGCACAGGTGCGTTTGGCCTCAATCAATGCAAGCGGTTTGCCGTCATCACCAAAAAGAACATAATCGGCAAAACCTTTTTCGGATTGATTGGGCATACCCGGCAGCTCATACTCATTGAGCCAATCCTTCCCCTCCTGCCAGCCGGCATCCGCAAGCATGGTATCAATAAATATTTTTCTCGTCCCAAATTCGGAAAGCTCAAGGGGCTTGGGCACATAGGTTTGCTGCTGCTCCGCTCGGCGGGCCGTCAGCTCCTCCTTGAGGGATTTGTTCTCCTCCATCAGCTGTTCAAGGTCAACATCACTCTTGCCCGCAAAATTCAGTGCCTCCTGCGGGGTGAGCTCAAGCAGTTCTTTTTTGAAGGAGCTTTGGGTGTAGTTTTTGCCGTAACAGCAGGCCACAAAATCCAGAAATACAAAAAGATTCTCCAAGCAGAGTTCGGCCTGCTCAGGGGTGATTTTTTTGCCGCCGTGGGCAGAAATATTCCCCGTTTTGCGAATAAAATCCATTCTGCGCCAGATATCGGTGCCCACAATATCACGAAAATCGCCGTCATTAATCATGCTGACAAGGTTTTCCTGATAGGGCATTTTCAGCTCTTTATCCACGGAATACATCCACTTCACGGCAAATTCCATGGCACGGCGGCAGCTGAGCACGCAGGAATCCCGGTCAATGTGCAGCACATTTTCGGCAGCAATGGCCGCATCCGCAAAGGATTCAAACTGCTTATCCGATTTTAAAAAATCAAAGTTGGTCATATTGCAGTCTCCGATATTTTTTTACTATCATCTATAATCTTCATATTAAGCACCCTCACCCAAAATATTTATACATCAAGCCATCAAATAGAGTCTGTGCTTCATCAAGTGCTTTCTGCACTACAACCTTTGATTTGTCGAGTTGCTTTACGAACGGGATCAAAGCATCTTGGAGCTCTCTCGGTGGACAAATCACATTGATTTTTCCAAGCCGTTCTTTTGAAATATTCGACATTGATTTT
>JAZRWZ010000262.1:0-6948 GCA_045599985.1 Acutalibacteraceae bacterium
ATGCTGCAGGGGATAGCGGATATCCACCGTGCGGCGCAGGTCATCCAACGGCATGGCGTGGTTGGGCCCGAAAATCACGCCGTCAATCTCCGGCGGGCAGGCGGCCATCACGGCGGCAAACCGTTCCCGCCAATCCGGGTATTCGTGAGGGGCCTGCGCCGAGGGCCAGAGCTGAATGCCGGGGAACCGGGGGGCAAAGGCCCGTTTGATGGCGACACAGCGCTGCACAAACTCCTCCGGCAGCAAATCCCCCGGGTCACCGCCGGGAATGAAAAGGGAGGTGATTTTGGGCATATCCCCGTATACCGCCAGCATATCCGCCACCGTTTCCTCATCGGAGCGGGCGCGGCAAAGGGAATACCATACCGTTACATCCAAATCATACTTTTCGCAGTATTCCGACAGAATACGGAAGGCATCCTTAAAATCGTACTGCATCAGTGCGGTGCGTTTATCCGTGCGGGCAAAACTGGTTTCCACGGTGTTCAGCCCGAAATACATTAGCTCCAGCAGGTAGCGGCGCAGCTGCTCGGCACTCCACGCCTCATAGCTGTTGCTCATATCGGTGTAGCCGATGCCGTGGCCTCTCACCCCCATGCAGGGGGCAAAGGAGCCCTGTGCCGCCTCCGACACGCGGATTTCGCCCTGCACCACGGTCAGGCTGCGCAGCACACGGCCTATGGCATAAATCAGGCCGCGCAGGCGGTGGGCACGAAGAATCAGGCCGCCTTCTCCCGCGGCAATGGTGTAATCCTCACCGGCACCGTCATCATCCGCAATCAAGGTGATGCCGCACCCCTCCCGGGGTTCCCCATACACCGTGGGGCAAAGGCCGAACCGCAGGTTCCATTCCTCCGCCAGAATATCGGCAGCCTCGCGGGCCGCGGTGCCCTTTGCTGCCAGCCAAAGCTCTTTTTTCAAAATCATAGCAGTCACCGTCGTATCAAAGAATATAAAGCAGGGTTACTGTGCCAACTGGTACACTCTTACATAGTCCACCACAAAGCACACATCCTCGCCGTTCTGTGTGATGTCGCCCTTGCCCCGGGCCACGCCGTTGTCACCGGCAATCTCCACGGAGAGCAGCAGGCATTCGGGATTTTGCGAAACGCCGCCCTTGTCGGTGCGGGCGCATTCACGACCGTTGATGTAGAAGATGTATTCCTCGGGAGTCCACAGCACGCCGTAGGTATTGTAGTCCTCATAGGGGTTATTGGCGTAGAAATCGCCCACATGGTAGTGCTGATGGGCATCGCCGTAGCCGTTCCAATGCAGGTTCACCGCCACATTATCCTGTGTTTTGTAGGGGCGTCTTTCGTAACCGAAGCTTTCAAACACATCCACCTCGGTGCCGTCACGCCCGTCGTTCTCCGTTTCGTAAACGCCCTTGTTCATCATCCAGAAGGCGGACCACAGCCCTTCCCCGGCGGGCAGAATACAGCGGGTTTCAAAATAGCCGTAAAGGAAGGCGTCGGGGTTGCTTTCGTCGGCGGGGTTGGAGAGGTGGGTGGTGACATAGCCCGTGTACCAGCCCGCCTTGTAATCTCCGCCGTAGGCGGCAGCCTGCTCCTCGTCCACATATTTTACTCCTATGCGCAGGTTTTCGCCGTCAACGCTGATGGCATCCTTGTGCCAGTAGCCGCCCTTGCGCACGGCACCCCAGTGGAGGGTGTCCACATTCTGGTTGTCGTTCCACTTGTTTTTATCCAGTGTGTCGCCTTTGAATTCATCGCTCCACACAAGGCGGTAGCCGTCCAGATTCAGCTCTTTTTTTGTGGGATTCAGCCCGAGGCCCGCATCCACCCGCAGCAGGGAGGAAAGAAATACCACAACAGCAATCAGAAAATTTACAAATTTCACAATATCCCCTCCTTGGCAAAAGAGATTCGAACCCGATATGGTTTTGGCGGCATCTTTTTTGCCTTATTTGCTTTTACTTTACCCGAAACCGGGAAAAAAAGCAACTATCAGGTTGTCAAAACCGCCGGGATTTGATAGGATATAAGAAATAAGATGCCGGATTTTGCAAAAGGCGGTGAAGCGGCATATGCCGAAGACGGATATGAGGGAATATAAAATCGAATTTTCGAATTTCGGGAAAAAAGCGGCGATTACCGTTAGCTTCGGCCCCGGACTGTTTGCGGCGGATTCCGCCGTTTTCTCCCACCCTCTGGCAAGGCTTTCGGCGCAGCTCGCCGCCGCGGGCTACGATATGCCGTGGAGGGAGAGCCCCCCGGAGAACAGCGGCATTTACAAATGCCTTGCCGCTCTGGGATTTGACAAAATTGTGTGTTATCCGGAAACGGGCCGCACCCAGGTGGACTGCACCTTTGCCTGTGCGGATATGAACGACGGGGCAGAGGCGTTCCGCCTTGTTTTCTGCTGCCTTGTGGGTTCTCACCATGAGCAGTGGTATGAGAATTTTGATTCCGGCACCTCCCCCCTGCACAAGGGCTTTGAAAAAAGCGAGGCCTTTGCCTTTGAAAAATTGCAGCAATTCATTGCCGCCGCAGACAGCGGCGATAAAAAACTGAAATTCCTGATTACCGGTCACAGCCGGGGCGGGGCCACCGCCAATCTGCTGGCTGCTCATCTCATCCGGGAAAATCTTTATGCGGCAAACGAGCGGGTGTTTGCCTACACCTTTGCAGCCCCCTCCTGTTACAGCGGCGCGGACAGAAAGGATGAAAAATACCGCCGGATTTTCAACATCATTCATGAGGAAGATTTTGTTACCCGGTGTATGCCCCGGGCGTGGGGCTACGGCAGATACGGCAGAACACTGGCCCTGCCCAACAGCCGAAACTGCCCGGATTATGCCGCCGTGCTGGCAAAAACGCAGCGGTGCTACGGCGAGCTGACAGAGGGCGCCCGGTATTATCCCTTCAAAAAAGGCCCTGCCACCGTGGACTGCATGGTAAAAGGGGTTTTCGGCGGGGTGAAAACCGTGGAGGAGTATTACGGCAAAACCTTCCGCTGCGGGAATCGGAGGCTTTCGGTGCAGCAGTATTTTTCCCGGAGCCTTTGCGCCGTAACGGGGGAAAAAGCCGGTTCACCCGAGAATAAAGCGGGGCTTCAGCTGCTGCTGAATACTGCCGTAAACCGCCTTTGCTATGATAAGGTGTTTCGCGCCGTGGCCGATTTCTTTGTGTTTTACGAGGGGCTGGGCGGCATCACAAAAGGAAAACTCTCCAAAAATTATTTCTCCTTTGCCCATGAGATGACGAGCTACTGCGCCCTGCTTCTGGCGGCGGAGGAAAATCAACTGAAGGAGGAAACAGAATGACGCTCATAACGGTGCTTCGCGGGGTGTGTTTGGCGGCGTTTGCCGTGAATGCCTGCCTGCATCTGTTTTGGAAAAAGCACGGCAACATGACCAAGGCGCTTATTCTGCCCACGATTCTGCTGTGTTACCTCACCACGGCGCATACTGTGTCCCCCATTGTCATCGGGGCGGCAGCCGCCGCGTGGGCGGGGGATGTGCTGCTGATGAAAAGCGGCTTTCGATGGTTCACGGCGGGGGGCATCGCCTTTATGCTGGGGCACATGCTTTTCGGCCTTTCTTACCTGCCCTTTGTGCAGGCGGGAGCGGTTTCGGTGCCGCTCACGGCAGGGGCGGCGGTGCTTTACTGCGCCGGGTCTTTCGTAACGGTGTGGTGCATCCGGGGGGACACCCCCAAAAATACAAACGGCCTGCTGCTTATGTATCTGCTGACAAACGCTTTCATGAATGTGCTGGCATTGGCGGTGCTGCAAAGCAATCACACCCTGCCCGGGGTGATGATTTTTGCGGGCGCGCTGCTGTTCTTTATTTCGGACAACGCCCTGTTTTTTGAATGTTTTCACCATAAAAAGCCAAACCTGTTTATTACGGTCATGGGCACCTACATTGCCGGGGTGTTCCTGATTATGACGGGCAGCGCCCTGATGGGCTGAAAGGCGTAAAAAACGGATGAAAATCCGGTATTCCGATATATATCAACGAAAAGGAGCGTAAGGTATGATTCCCGTTACCCTGCAAACGCTGAAGAATTTGCAATTCACCCCCTGCGGGCAGAATCCCGTCATCAAACCCATTGACGGCACCCCCGTGGTGGCGGACCCGTCCCTGCTCACCCCCGATGAAAGCCCGGATAACCGCTGGCATCTGTTTTGCCACACCATTCTGGGGGTGTATCATCTGGATTCGGCAGACGGCATTCACTTCCGCCGGGTGCAGAAAATCTGCCGGGATGCCATGCGCCCGAATATCAACAAGGTGAACGGGCGGTACTGCCTCTTTTTTGAAAAAACAAGGTCACTGCCGGCCAAGGGGATGAATCTTATTCACCTTGCCCCGTGGCATTCCGAAATCTATGTGACGGAAAGCGAGGATTTGCTCACATGGTCAAAGCCTTATCCCGTGCTTACGGGGGCGAAGGGCTATGAGCAGTGCGGGCAGGACAGCTCCCTCTCCAACCCGTTTTTGCTGCGGGAGGGGGATGTGAACCGCCTGTATTTCTCCTGCGGGCTCACCTTCATCAAGGATTGCGGCTTCTGCGAGCCCACCTATGTGAGCTATGCCGAAAGCGGGCGCCTCACTTCGGGCTATGTGCCTGCCGACAAGCCCATTCTGTGCCCCGATAAAAACGACCCCTTCCGCAACCTCTGCAGCGGCTGCCTCAAGGTGTACCGGCTGCGGGACGGCTACGCGGGCATTCAGAACGGCATCTATGAAAAGGACGGCCGCAGCCACAGCGCCATTGTGCTGCTCTCCTCGGCGGACGGCCTTCACTTCACCTTTGAAAAGGTGCTTTTGACCCCGGGCGGCGCTCCTTGGCAGGCCCAGTATGTGTATGCCAGCCATCTGGTGCAGCACGGCAGCACCCTGCGCCTGTATTTCAACGCCCGCAACAATTCCGGCTGGCTGACGGGGCGGGAATGCATCGGCTTTTATGAAGCGGTTCTGCCCGAAGAAAACGGATAATTCCGTTGACACGGATTTTTTATTGTCTTATAATATGAGGGTACGTTCCGAAAGGGAAAGTAAAAATGAAAAGGAGAAAAAGCTATGTCACCTGTACTGATTAAAATCATCGCAGCGCTGTCTTCCGTGGTAATGCTCTTCACCGCCCCCGGCGGTCACATTGCCGGCTCCCTGTTCAATTCCTTCTGCCCCCAATATCTGGATGTGAATGAGAACTATGTTCCCACTCCGCTGGACGGCAAGGCTGTTTACTTTGAGCATCCTTACCTCGCCACCGAGGGCCAGAACGGTATGCACAGCAATTCCTACAACAACGGCGCCTATGATTTTGACGGCCCCACCGGCAAAAACATTCAGGTCAATTCCAAATCCATGAACGTGTTCGGCGGCCTGTGCGCCACCACCATGTTCGACTCCAAGGGCAGAATCATGTGTATCAGCGGCAACGTGCTGGGCTTCCGTGTGCTTTTGCTGGATCCCGACACCCTTGACATCATCTGCGAAACCCGTCTGCCTCAGAGAGCCTCCACCATGGAAGCTATCAAGAAATTCCAGTTCAGCAAGATTTCCGAGGACACCAGCGGCGGCGCATACTGCCACCTGCTCAAGGGTGACCGCCCCATCATCGGCAACTCCGATAACGTGATTCAGGTGTTTGCCGTGGACGAATCCGGCAGCAAGCCCCAGTGGGTTGTGGAGAGAGAATGGGATGTTATGGATTACCTTCCCGCCGGCTCCTACATCACCGATGCCATCCCCGATTATGACGGTAACGTGTGGTTTGTAACCCGCCCCGGTGAGGTTGGTTATGTTGCCAACGCTCTTAACGATAACGACGCCTCCAACGACACCGTTCACGTGATTAACCTGGGCGCTCTGACCAAGACCGATGTTAAGGAAGAAATCCAGAACACCCTTGCCGTTTGCGGCGACGGTATCTATATTGTTTCCGACTATGCCATGTATCGCTTCGAAATCGGTGAGGACGGCAACCCCTCCTACACCTGGAGAACGCTGTATGACCGCGGAACAACCCTGAAGCCCGGTGCCATCAATCAGGGCAGCGGCACTACCCCCACTCTGCTGGATTGCCCCATCCTTGACGAACAGGGCGAGCCCACCGGCGAAATCAGCCGTCTGGTAGCCATCACCGATAACGCCGACAACCAGATAAACGTTGTGGTGTATGAGAGAGAGACCGGTAAAATCGTGGGCGAGGTTCCCTGCTTCACCCCCGGCAAGAGCGTGAGCGAGAACTCCCTGATTGCCTTCGGCCGTTCCTTCATCGTGGAGAACAACTACTCCGAGAACGGTGCCGCCTTCCTCACCATGAACCCCTCCAGTGAGCAGGGTGTATGGTGCATTGATATGAACAACGACTGCACCGATGCTTTTGTAAAGTGGAAATCCGAAGAGGCTGCCTGCACGGTAGTGCCCAAGCTCTCCACTCAGACCGGCCTTGTTTACCTCTACACCAGAGAGTACGGCCGCGGGATTCCCTCCTTCACTGTGGCATGGTACCTGACCGCCATTGATTTCAGAACCGGCGAAACCGTATTCAAGGTACACACCGGCAACGGCATCAACTGGAACAACAGCTACGGCCCCATCACCATCGGCCCCAACGGTGCCGCTTATGTGGGCGTATTCAATGGTATCGTCTCCGTAAGAGACGGTCAGTAAATGATGAATGTGTGCAGGGCCTTGCCGTGAAGCAAGGCCCTGTTTGTCTTTGGCAAAAGGAGAAACATGATTAAAGAATTGGTTCACGACCCCATTGAGCTGGGCATAAAATCCGCCCCTGCGGCAGAATCGGATTTGGCTGTGGGCACGGACTTGGCGTATACCCTTCGGGCCCACCGGGAAGAATGCGTGGGCATGGCCGCCAACATGATAGGGGTGAAAAAGCGCATTATCGCCTTTGATAACGGCCTTGTGTGCATGGTGATGTATAATCCCGTGATTCTGAAAAAAAGCGAGCC
>JAZRWZ010000263.1:0-14380 GCA_045599985.1 Acutalibacteraceae bacterium
TTTTCAAAGCCCACAGGCATTGCTTCACGGGGATGTCGCCGTGGCCGATGATGGCACCGCGAAGATAGTTGCCGCCGCGGCTGCGGAAGAATCCGCGGCCGGGGTTAACGCCGCAGCCGGATTTGATGTGGAAATCCTTAATATGCACATGCTTGGCAAAGGGAGCCATACGGCCAACTGCCACCTGTGAAGGGTCGTCGGCACAGGCAAAGTTGCCCACATCCACCAAAGCGCCGAAGTTGGGGTGACCCACGCCGCAGATGAGCTTTTCCACACGCAGGCTCTCCTGAGCGAAGTAGCCGTGATTTTCCACAGCGGTGGCAATGCCCTTGGAGGCGGCGTATTCGGTAACGGCGGTGTAGCCCTTAATCAGGGTGGGCAGCGCCTGGTCAAAGCCCATAAAGTGCTTTCTGTCATCTTTATAACCGCCGGTGGCATCGTGGCGCATCACCTTGGCGCCAAGCACGGCAGCCACATCCACTTTGGCTTTTAAACGGGCGATTTCGTCATCAAGGTTTTCGGCATTGAGCAAATCCGCACCGATGGTGTAGGCGGCAATGGGCAAACCTAGACGGTCGCTCTCCGCTTTCAGCTCGGCGGCAAATTCCAACTCGGTTTTGCCTTCGGGTGCGTTTAAATCCGTGAACTCGATGGCATCAAAGCCCATATCCTTTGCCAGCTGCATAATGGTGAGCTGGTTGTATTCACCCTTTGAGGTGACCTGAGAAAAGCTGTAACTGCTCACACAGGTTTTCATGTTGTGCACTCCTTTCAGCAGCCGTAGCCTTTTAAGAAATCAACGGCCTTGCGAATGTCTTTTTCGGGGTCGTCGCCCACTTCACGCTCAATGGTAAGGAAGCCCTTGTAACCGATATCCTCCAGAGCGTTGAGGTAGTTTTCCCAAGGCACGCTGCCCTCGCCCAGAGGCACTTCCTCAAAGGAGGGGCCGGTCACGATGGGGTCTTTGATTACGCCGTAGACGATTTCGGGGTCTTTATAGAAAATCTGCCTGCCGTCCTTGGCATGGGTGTGAACAATGTAATCCTTCAGGTTGTAAACGGCCTTGGCGGGGTCGTCGCCGGTCACCATAACAAGGTTGGCGGGGTCAAGGTTAACGGCAACACCGGTGGAGTGGAGGGAATCCAAAAAGCCCTTGAGCACGGCGGAGGTTTCGGGGCCGGTCTCGATGGCGAAATGGGCGCCTACGGAGTCGGCATATTCGGCAAGCTCCGCGCAGGCCTCCTGCATGATTTTGTAGCGGTCAATGCTGCTGTCGGTGGGCACAACGCCGATGTGGGTGGTAACAACATCGGTGCCAAGCTCTTTTGCCAAATCAAGAATGCGCTTGGATTTTTCGATACGGGCGGGATTTTCGTCCACATTGGCAAAGCCGCCGCCCAGATCGCCGCAAAGGGCGCTGATAACAAGACCGTTGTCGGCAACAAGGGCTCTGAAATCGGCCTTGCTTTGTGCCGTCATGTTTTCGGGAGCCATCTCACCGCGGGTGGCATAAACCTGAATGCCGTTGGCACCCACGGCAGCCGCTTTTTTCACGGCAGTGGGGATGTCGGTACGGAAGCTGTTGATGATAACGCCGATAGGAAATCTACCCATAATTCATATCTCCTTTTGTGTGCCGAAGCACTTTATTACAACACGATGATACCAAATATTGTGCCGCTGTTCAAGGTTTTTTTAAATCTTTTCTTTACTTTTTCGGTCAATGTGATATTATGAATATACATTTCGGAATGACTGAAAGAGAGGCTTTATTATGGCAGATAAAATCAAAGTGGCCGTAATCGGCTGCGGTACCATTGCCAACTCCGCCCATATTCCCGCTTACTTGAAGAATGACCGGGTGGAAATCAAATATTTTTGCGATATCATCCCCGAAAAAGCCGACAAGGCCGTGGAAAAGTACGGCTGCGGCAAGGCCTGCTACGATTATCACGAGATTCTGGACGACCCCGAGGTGCAGGCCGTTTCCGTTTGCACCCACAACGACTTCCACTCCATCATCTCCATTGATTTTATGCGCGCAGGCAAGCACGTGCTGTGTGAAAAGCCCGCTGCCCGCATTCTTTCCGAGGCATTAAAGATGCAGCAGGTTGCCCACGAAACCGGCAAAATCCTGAACATCGGTGTTTGCAACCGCTTTGCCAACAGCGTTAACCACATCCGCGATTACATTGCCCGGGGCGAGCTGGGCGAGGTGTATCATGTGTATGCCTCCTTCCGTGCCTACCGCTCCATTCCCGGCATCGGCGGTGACTTTACCCGCAAGGCCGCTTCCGGCGGCGGCTCCCTGATTGACTGGGGCGTGCACTACATTGATTTGATTCTGTATGCCTGCGGCGAGCCCAAGCCCGTTACCGCCAGCGGCGAAGCCTTCTGCAAGCTGGGCAAGGATATCAAGGATTATGTTTACACCGGCATGTGGAGTGAGGATACCCGTGATGTAAACGGTGTTTACGATGTGGACGACAGCGTGGTGGGTATTGTGCGCACCACCGGCCCCGTGGTCAGCTTTAACGGTGCATGGGCGCAGAACATCAACCGCAGCGAAACCTTTATTGATTTCATGGGCACCAAGGGCGGTATCCGCCTGCAGTACGGCGGTGATTTCACCTTCTGGACCGTGAAGGACGGCATGCTTACCGAAACCGGCACCTCCTACCGCCACAATAATTTCTATGAAACCGAGATTGACTCCTTCATCAACTGCATTCAGACCGGGGAGCACAATCAGGCCTATATCGACTATGCGGTGGAAACTTCCCGCATTATGCAGGCAATTTACGACTCTTCCGAGCAGCACCGTGAAGTGCTGATTGAGAGATAAATAATCCAACGGAGGTTTATGATAATGGATGTAAGAATTTTCAAGAATGAAGCAGAAATCGGCGAGGCCGCCGGTAAGTTCTATGCGGACTACATCAACGCCAACCCCGAGTGCGTGCTGGGCCTTGCCACAGGCGCCACTCCCGTGCCCACCTATGAGTACCTTGTAAAAGAGTGCAAGGCCGGCAACGTGAGCTTCGAGAAGGTGAGCACCTTTAACCTTGACGAATACTGCGACCTGCCCAAGAACCACAAAAACAGCTTTTACACCTTTATGGTGGAGAATCTGTTCGGCAAGGTAAACATCAAACCCGAAAACATTGATTTTCTTGACGGCAACACCGACCCCGAGGCCGAAAGCGCCCGTTACAAGAAAGCCATTGCCGCCAAGGGCGGAATCGACATTCAGCTGCTGGGCGTTGGCCGCAACGGTCACATCGCCTTTAATGAGCCCGCCGAGGAGTTCAGCGGTGACGCTTACAAAATCAAGCTGACCGATTCCACCATTGAGGCCAACTCCATCTATTTTGATGACATTCCCATGCCCCGCTACGCCATGACCATGGGCATCGGCTCCATCATGGAAGCCCGCAAAATCGTGTTCATCGCCACCGGCGCCTCCAAGGCACAGGCCGTGCACGATATGCTCAAAGGGCCCGTTACCCCTCATTGCCCCGCTTCCGTGCTGCAGAACCACCCCGATGTAACCGTATTCATTGACGAGGCCGCCGCTTCTCTGCTGTAAGGCAAAAGGAATTTGAACACAATATGCTTTAAAAAGCGATTCCCGAATTTCATACGCAAATGAAAAGAGCTGTAAGCTACCCTTTCCGGCAGACTTACAGCTCTCTTTTTATTTGGAAATCTTATTTGAACAAGGCGGCGATTTTGCCGAATATATTGGCAATCAGGCAAATCAGCTTTTGCAGGAAACCGGGGTTGTAGTTGTTGACGGGGGTGTCGGTTTTTATCACGCCTGCGTAATTTTCAAGGGCGGTAAAGCCGAAGCTCTTTTCAAGGGTTTTGGTGAGCTGACGGGCGTTTGTGTAACTGACGGTAATGCTGTCATAGCAGGGCAGGGTGCCGAGATTTTCGGTAAAGGTGAGGGTAATTTCCTCATTGGGATTCAGGCAGATGGGGAAGGCAGCGTCAACCTGAATACTGCCCTTTTCGCAGGTGATACCGTTTACAACGATTTTCTGCTTTGCACTGGTGTTCCTGATTGTCATTCTGTTGGATACGCTCTTGCCGTTTTCGCAGGCAAGGAACAGGGAATTGGTGGAATCAAAGGTAACGGCCACATCCGCCGTGGGGGATTCATCCACCATGAACTGGGGATAATCGTAGGAGGAATAGGCATCGGTTATGGAATCGCCGGTGAGCAGGGCCATCACAAGGCCCAGAGAGTGGCGGTCCCATTCCACCTGGCCGTGATAAAGGCCGGATACCACCCAGGTGTGGGCGGGGTAATAGCCGCAGGAAAGGTCAACGGTTCTGTTGGGGGAAACGGAGTATTTGCCGTTATCCACAGCCTGAACATAGCTGTCATCAAAGGTTTTGCCGAAGTCGGAAACAGCCGCACCGCAGGAATAAACGGTGTTGACAATGCCGTCGGAGTTAATCCGGCTGCCGGTGAGCACGGGCAGGTCGGTGCAGGCCTTGATGTAAACGGAAGCGCCGTTTTCCTCGGCGGCGTGAAGCACCTCGGAAACATTGCACATGAAGGACTGCTGAACGGATTTTATCTGCTCAATCATGGGTGCGCACTCGGGGGCAGTGAGGAACTGGTCGGCAAAATAATCGGTTTTGTCGGGAGGCAGCATTTCCCAAAATGCGGGAGCATAGATGCAAACGGGGAAAATAACCTGCTTTGCGCCCACATGCACAATGAAGTCGAGGGTATCGCGGGGAAGCTTTTCGGCAATGGAGCTTAAATCAAGCTCGGTGTGCAGAATACAGCCGAGCAAATCAAGAATGCCCGCGAAATCAAGGTAGAGGTTATCGGAATCAAAAATATCGCTTACAAGGAAGGAGCCGCCGAGCAGGGGCGTGTCAAACACGATGTTGTCGAGGTAGCCTTTGTCGGCATATTTGGTAAGGTATTCGCCCATAAGCAGGCTGCCCTGGCTGATGCAGTAGACATCCACCTTTTCGTGGCCGGTAAGGGTTCTTACATCTTCGATGTATGCCAGCAGCTCATCGGCAACCACGGAGTTGCTCTTTCTCCAGTCAAAGGTGAAGTTGAAGCAGTGGTCCTCGCCAACTTCATCGGCAATCATCTGCATGTCAAGAAAGTCGGAGCCGGTGTAAGGCACATAATCCAGCATGTTGTTGGCCTTGAAAGCGGCAAGGCTGGTTTCTTCGGCACCGTAAACAATGGGCTCGATGTCGTAGTAGGAGGTGCCGTCCATGTTCATGCGGATGGGTTCGATGATTTCGTTAACGGCTTTGATGAGGGCGTTGCCCATGTTGTCAATGTTCTTTGTGGCAAGGAATTCCACAAGGCCCGTGCCGATATCAATGCCGTATTTGCCGAGGATGGAAAGGATGCTGTCGGTGGAGGGCGGGAAAACAGCCTCGCCGTCCATGGCAAGGGTAGTTGCGCCGAAGCCGGAAATCATGATGACCGGGTCTTTTCCGCAGGAGCATTCGCTGCCTGCCGAGGCAAATGCGGCTGTGGCATTAAAAAGAAGCACAGCGGCACAGATAACGGAAATAACGGATTTTAATGTTTTTTTCATTTCGGGAAACCTGCCTTTTCTTTAAGTGTTTGAAGAATAACATACAGTATATTTTTTGTCAAGAAACGGTGGGGGGATTGCGGCAGTTTGCATCGGTGAGAGTATTGCGGCAGTCTGCAGGGAAACGATGCTTTGATTTAAAGAATCAGATTCCCAGTATTTTTGCCGCTTTGAGCACCGCCACCTGAGTTTTTCCGTCGGTGATAAGGCCGTTCATCACATCCTCCTCCAACGCGGCAAGGGGAACAAGCTTGAAATCCAGAAATTCATCCTCATCCAGCTCCCGCTCTCCGAAGGAAAGCTCCCTTGCCATATACAGCGTGATGACCTCATCGGTGTAGGCGGGGGTGGGGTAGTATTCCCCAAGGGGCACCCAGCTTTCGGCGGTGATGCCCGTTTCCTCCCGCAGCTCCCGTTTGGCGGCGGCAAGACGGTCTTCCCCCTTGCCGTCCAGCTTGCCGGCGGGGATTTCGGTAATCACGGCATGGAAGGGATAGCGGAACTGGCGCTCCACCACAACCTCGTTTTTCTCATTCACGGGAATCACGCCCACCGCACCCACATGGCGGATGTATTCCCGGCAGCCCGGCTTGCCATTGGGAAGTATGATGGTATCCTTATTCACATTCAGGATAACGCCCTTGTATATCTGTTCCTCGGCTGCGGTGGTTTCGCAGAGCCTTTTCAGTTCATCGTTTTTGTCCATATGATTCACCTGCTTTCTTCCGTTATTATACTGCGGTATACCGAAAATAAAATGCGAAAATCAGAAAAATAATCCCTTTTCGTGTGACTTTTTGCAGGCTGTTTTATGCTTTTTTCATCCTCCCGGGAGCGCCTTGCGCCAAATGTTTTATTTGACTTGCCTATCTTTTTCTGTTATAATGGTACAAATCTATTCAAAATAACAAGAAAGGTGGAATGTCTATGGCAAATTGCCCCAAATGTAATGCACATCTGGGACTGAAGGATTGGCGGCAGCATTGCCCCGAATGCGGTGCCAACATCGTTGTGTACGATTTGCAGGAACGCCTTATGACCGAGGCCGACTCCGCAGAGGTGGAATACTACCACTTCCAGAAAAAGATAGACCGTCTCAAGGGCGCCTTCGTAGGCTCCAAGCTGGCTATCACCCGCATTATCACATCCATCATCCCTGTGGGTCCGCTGTTTTTACCTCTCCTTAAGGGAGTTGTGAGGGAACCCCTCATACCTATGGAGGGAAATATGAGCCTGCTGACGGTCATCAACGATATCGATGCCTTCGGCGGTGATGCGCTCAAAGCAATCCTTGCCAACACTTATTTGACAGCCGCCGTGGTTTGCCTTGTGCTTTCCGTGCTGCTGACTTTGGTTCATTTTATTCTTCTCACATTGGCCTGCTCTCCCAAGGGCAAGGTGCGCAACATCGTGCAGGATGTTCTGATTCTGTTAACCACCGTTGCCGCCATTGTGTTCGCTTTCATGCTTCCCGGGGACGGCGTTATTTCCGGCAGCGTGGGTATCGGCGCTTACCTCTACCTTCTTCTCCAGTTTGTGAATGTTGCGGTGGATGTTGCCACTCTCAAGCAGGGCATCGAAATCCGTCACAAGCAGTGCTATGTGGGCGGTATTCCCATTGAGGAATATTTTGACATGGTAGCCCGCGGTGCCTCCCATGACGAAATCCGTGCCGAGCAGTATGCCCGGCTGCAGGCTCTTCAGGATGAGGCCGAGCGCAAGCTGAAGGAAGAAACCGACAAACGCGAAAAAGCTTTGCAGGAGGTGAAGAAAGGTGAGTGAGGATCAGGTAAGAACCAACTCCGAAATCGAGGTTAACGGTGCCCCGCGCCTGAATCAGGCGTACATGAACCGTATCTTCTGCTCCACCAAAGAGCGCATTGCCTACATCGCCTACTCTGCCTTTAACGGCATGGGTCTTGGCAAATTCGATGTGGATTCCGATATCTGGCTTTACAAAATTTTCGGTATTGACCCCGATGGCTACGCCAAAGCCAAAATCGGTCTGACGGCCTACGATATGATCAACGACCCTCTTTCGGCCGCCATCATCGATAATATGCGCACCCGCTGGGGTAAATTCAAGCCCTTCCAGTACCTTTCCCTGCTGCCCTCCATGGCTACCGGCATTATTACCTGCCTTTTACCCATGCTTGCCTCATATTTCGGTATGGATATGGGCAAAAAGCTGATTTTCTACATGGTAATCAAATACGCCAACGAAACCATCGGTGCTTTCTTCGGCGGCGGCGGTTACATCAACAACGTGTTTACCCCCAACCCCAATGAAAGAACATCCCTGCTGGTCAGTGCCAACTTTGTGGGCGATTTGTTCAAAAAACTGCCGGCGCAAATCATAGGCGTGCTGTATGACCTGATTGCCAACGGTAAGCTCAATGTCAGCATGTCCAAAACCTTTGTTGTATTCAAAACAATCATCTGGGCCATGGTTATGGTGCCCACCATTTTCTGGTATATCGTGAGTAAAGAGCGTGTTCCTCAGTCCGAGAAGGCGCCGCCTCCCGTAAAGGGCATTCTCTCTGTTTTCAAAAACAGACCTCTGCTCATTTATACCCTGAGCGGTCTGATAGACGGCATCAACATAGGCAGCGGCGAAGACCTCTACTACAACGATGTATTGAAGTTCAATATGCTGCCCACCATCGCCGGCATTCCCGGTTCTCCCATTTCCTACGCATCCTACGCCATGGCTCCCAAATTCAGGGCCAGATTCTCCACCAAGGCTCTGTGGTTCATGACCCGCGGCTCCGTTGTATTCAGCGAAGGTCTGTTCTTCCTGGTGGGTATCATCGGCGGCCAGAACAAGGGCCTGTATTTGAACAAGTGGGCCATGACAGCCACCTTTGCCGTGGGCAATATTGTGGAAATGATTTTCTACGCCACCAAGGGCATTATCGGTTCCGAAATCAACTACGAAGTGCTTGACTACTGCGAATGGAAAAACGGCTTCCGCGTGGAAGCAACCATCAACCTTCTGACCGGCTACTTCACCAAGGTGAAGGATGCCATCCTCAATGTTATCAATGCCAAGCTGCTCAGCGGCTATGCAAAATACGAAATCGGCGAGAATGCGGTGCAGACTGCCGAGACCAAGTGGCGTTTGTTCCTGATTGCCTTTGGTCCTCACCTGATTTTCGACCTGATTTCCCTGCTGCCCATGATTCTTTATAATATTGATAAGGACACCCGTGAGCAGATGTACATCGACCTGGAGCGCTCCCGTGCAAAACGCGCCGCTCTGGAAAAACTGGAGCGGGACGCTGAGGCATAATCCCGACCAAATCACCCGAATTAGGAGACAGTATTATAATGAAAAAAGTTCTCGCAACCCTTTTGGCAATACTCTTTGTTATTCCCGTAAGTATCACCGCTTTCGCAGACGATGCCGACCTGAAGTTCAACAGTGACGGCAAATTCACCATCATTCACATCTGCGACATTCAGGACGATTATCCCCTGAGCAGATCCACCTATGTCTACATTCAGCAGATGCTGGCCGAGGTAAAGCCCGACCTTGTGATTCTGGGCGGTGACAACACCGTTTGCTCCGACACCGAGGAGGAACCTCAGACCAAGCAGAAGGCTGTGGAAGAAATCTGCAATCTTTTTGTGGAATCCGAAACCTATTTCACCCTTGTGTTCGGTAACCATGACCGTCAGCAGGGCTACTCCAACGACGAACTGCTGCCCATGTATCAGCAGTACGGCGGCAAGTATTGCCTTGCTTACGATGCTGACCCTGCTCTGACCAACTGCGGTACCCACTGCCTGCCCATCAAATCCTCCGACGGGTCAAAGGTTGCCTACAATCTGTTCATGTTTGACTCCGGCGAAAACGCCTATGATGAGGCCGGCAACGATATCGGTTATGACTCCGTGCATGCCGACCAGATTGAATGGTACAAGAATGTTGTTGCCGAGTCCAAGGCGGCAAACGGCGGCAAGGTGGTGCCCTCCATGGCTTTCCAGCACATTATTGTGGAGGATGTTTACGATGAGCTCTTCCCCAAGGTGCCCGTAAGTGTTGGCGTTATCGGCAACGATTTTGAAGACGGCCATTACATCTACCTTCCCAAGGTTTCCTGCATCAACAGCGGCTTTATGTTTGAAAGACCCGCTGCCGGTTACTACAACTTCGGTCAGCTGGATGCCATGGCAGAGTGCGGCGATGTGGTTGCCATTTTCTCCGCTCACGACCATGTAAATGACTTCACAATTCCCGTAAAGGGCATTGATGTGGTCAATTCCCCCAGCTGCACCTTCCACTCCTACAGCAGTGACCTCAATCAGGGCAGCCGCGTCATCGTGCTTGACGAGAAGGATACCTCCACCTACAGCACCTACATTTACACCGTGGCAGAGGCCGCTTTGAAGGACGGCTCCAAAATCTGCGATCAGGGTGATGTTACCGAGTTCGGCTGCCGTATGTCCATCATCGGCGCAAAACTGCTGAATGCACTGATGGCTGTTGTAAAGGTGCTTCTTTTCTGGTTCTGATTGAATCATCTGCCGCAAATGACACACAGGTAAAAGTCCAATAAAAAAACGGAGCTGTGATGAAATGTAAAGGTTTCATCACAGCTCTTTTTCTTTTGTGTTCGGTAAAACCCGCATACAGGGGAGTTCCTTTTTGATTGATATCAGAATTTCACGGCGTAATCCTCATGGGCTCCGCTTTCCGAGAATGCCCCGGCATCATCCATGTGAAAATTTCGTATGTTTTCAAGGGTGAATGAGGCGGGGTATGCCCCTGTGCCGCAGGCACCCTGCTCAAAGCGGATGGCTGCGCCGTTCAGACAACTGTTTTTTATGGAGAACTTTTCAAAGGGGGCACAAAGAAGGAAAGCATCCTTTGCCCTGCCGCAAAGGGTCACACCGTCAAAGCATATGTTTTTCACAACCGGCACGGGACTGCCCTCGCGGCAGCCGCGGTGATAGTTGTTATCCGCAATGTAAAGAATCACCACTGCCGGGCGTGTTTTTTCGGAGCGCAGAGAGCGGAAGGTAACGTTTTTGATTTCCGCAGTGCGGGGCAGTTCCTCGGCCTTATAGCCAAGATGGGTGCGCACCCAGGTAATGCCGTCCGCAATGGCAAAGCCTTTGTCGTGGGTGGGAGGAGTCAGGGATATTTTTTCGGTTCCGTTGCTCGGCAGTACGGCGCGGTAAAACCTGCCGTTGTGAATCACCGAGTCGGAATGCCGGATTTTTATGCCGCTTTTCCAATCCACGGCAGCACCCGTGAGCAGACGCACAAAATATCCACAGGTGGCATCCTGCTCAAGGTCCGTGCAGTTTTCGATAAGGCCGTTTTCAATGGTTCCGATGGTGGGCGCGGAGGGGGCATAGTCATCCGCATTCAGCGCAATGGGGTCATCCTTTGTGCGGAAAACACCGTTTCGCAGCACAAAATTACGCCCCGGGCCGAAATGCACCGCATCTTTATTGCCCTCAATGTGAATGTTTTCGAGCAGTACGCCGTCAAAATCGGAAATATGGATGGCGTAATCCCAACAGCACAGGTCGTTTAAGGTGAAATTCGTTACCGAAAGATTTTTAACATACATAAAAGCCAACTGGCCCCGCAGGCCGAGAACGGTATTGTCAAAATAAGCGTTGAGAGCATCCTCGCCCGCTTCACTCAGGCTGTCAAGTATATCCACCGACAGCGCGGCAGCGGATTCCACACCGT
Organism: Acutalibacteraceae bacterium; assembly: GCA_045599985.1. Taxonomy (GTDB): domain Bacteria; phylum Bacillota; class Clostridia; order Oscillospirales; family Acutalibacteraceae; genus CAG-177. The sequence goes on from JAZRWZ010000263.1 coordinate 11,296, forward strand.
TCACCTCCAGATGCAGGCCGTCAACGGTGATTTCCTCGTTGAAGTCACCGGCAAAAGCGCCTTTGTTTATCATAAAATAGCCGTTTTTGCCGCCCTGTTCCGGCACACGGCGAAGAATAACACCGGGGGCAAAGCGGATATGGCAGCCGGAGGGAATGTATAAGGTGCCCTCAAAATCATAGGTTCCGGGAAGGGTCACTTCAATTCGGGCACACTCATCCACAGCCCGCTGCAGGGCGTTTTGGTTTTCCGAACCGCTGTTGGTCGGCAGAAAGCCGAAATCATCTGCTCTCATGTTTTTCCTCCGAACATCTCCGCCGAAAAAGGGCAGAAAAATACAAATGGATTTAATTTATTATAGCATATTTTATATTTTTTCATCAATATTTTTCATAATGCTGTTGTGCGGGAAACGGCGCTTTTTTATTTCTTTTTGCTTTTCAAAATCTTTGCATATTTCAAACGGATTTGTCCATACTATGGTCGAAAAGCAATGCTGTAAAAAGCATAAAAGGAGTGAAAAAAATGCTGGATAAAATTTCGCTTATTCTGGTAACCATCGGTGCCTTGAACTGGGGCAGCATCGGTCTGTTTCAGTTTGATATCGTGGCCTGGATTTTCGGCGGGCAGGGTGCCATTCTCAGCAGAATCGTATATACGCTGGTGGCACTGGCAGGCGTTTGGTGCATTTCTCTGCTCTTTCGGGATACCGGCGACAGCACCGTGGATGACGAATCCTGACAACAGCATAAAAGAGGACTGTCGGTTGGGTGCCTTCACAAAGATTTATCCCTTAGTGAAGGCACCCTTGAGCGACAGTCTTTTTTTCAGCCTTTTATAGCCGATTATGCGTGCAAATCCGTGCCGATATAGCCCACTTCTTTAAAGTCATCCATGTTGTGGCGGATGATATAGTCAATGTAGGAGGCAAACATTTTTGCCGTGAAAAGGTAGCCCATGGGATTCATGTGGCCCAGCAAAAAGAATTTATCCTTGAAGGCTTTGTCGTACACCGGGCCGTACCGGTAAATATCAATCACATAGGTGTTGTCGTATTTGGCGGCGATATCGTACAGCAGGCTGCGGTGCTTGGGTACATAATCGTTTTCACGGTCCTTGGGGAAGGTGACTAAAAAGAACTTGGCGCGGGGCTGGATTGCCTTGTAGCGCTCAATGATTTTGCAGTAGTAATAGGCGAAGGTTTCCTTCTCCTCGCCGTCAATATCGTTTGCGGTGCCCAGCTCCATGCTGCGGCCTCCCAGGTCATTGCAGCCCAGGGCTATGATGTAGGCATCGCAGGCCAGCTTGGGATTCCAGTATCCCATTGCATCGGCAAAGCTCTGGCAATACTCAATTGCTGTCATGCCGCCTCTGGAAAAATTGATTGCCTTGCTGCCGCACATTCTTGCCAGATACTGACCCCATGAAAAATCAAAAAAGTCGTGGTAGCCTTTGCCGCCGTTGCCGTTGTCGCTCTCAAATTCGCCGCTGGCAAGGCTGTCACCCACGCAGCCGATGGTGCGGAAAATGCCGGTAAAGCCGCCGTCCGACACCATGTTGTCCAAAGGCTTTTCTTTGTCGATGTTATAGATGAAATCCATATTCATGTTGAAATCCTCCTTGTTATATCCTTCTCCGCCGTTCATATGAACCGGGGGAATATAATACTTTTTTATTTGCCGAGGGAGTAGGTGAAAATCAATGCCTCTTTGCCGGTGCCGAACTTTGCGGTGAGGGGATTCTTCATCAATTCTTCACCGCTTAATGTTACGGCGCTTTCGGGGTGGTCAATATCGGTAACGGTGTAGGTCTTGCCGGTATCAAGGCCGCTTAACAGGAAGTCGAAGCTTTCGGCCTTCACATCGTCACGCTTATAAATCAAAAGCATGCCCCGTTCCTCATTGCCGTACTGCATGGCAACAATGCCCGTGTTTGCGCCCTGAGAGCAGATGGGGTAGAAGTTGTCGTTCAGGTACTCTCTGGCCCACTTGTACTTCATCAGCCACTTCATGGTGTCGGGATTGGCAACGGAGCCGATGCTGATTTGAGCGGACTGATAAAGGGAGGAGCGCAGGGCATAATCGTTATCGCTGTAAAGATAGGTGCCGGTGTAGGGCAGCCAGAAGGCAAGGCCGTAGCTTTGCGCCTGAGTGGCCTCCCACAAATCGTCGTGGGGGTCGCAGTTGTAGTCGCTTCGCCACATGGGAATACCCCGGTGGGTCATTTCCAAATCCAATCTTCTGCCGCCGGAGGCACACACATCGTAAAGCTCCAGCTGCTCATTATCGGCAAACAGATAATCCAGAAAACGGTAGTGGCCGTCCACATAGTGGTTTTCGCAAATGCCCTTGCGCCCGCCCAATACGGGCAGATTGCCGTAGATGGCTTTATCGCCGTATTCCCAATATTCAAGCGGGTCAAAGTTGGAATCCTGACGGAACACGGAAACGCCGTTCTCTTTCAGGGAGGCGGAGATGTAGCGGCTGATGTAGTCAAGAGCCTCCGGGTTGCCGAAGTTCCAGATAACACCCGTGCTGAATTTATTCGGGTTGGTTTTATCAATCAGCCAGCCTTTGTTCTGACTGCCCACCGAGTATAGGGGGCTGTCCTTCTCGTTGGTCAGGCGCTCCGGCTCATACCAGAGCACAAGGCCAAGGCCCAGGTCACGGGCTCTTTCGGCAAAAATATTCAGCGTTTCCGGGAAGCGTTCCTCATAGGTGCGCCACCAGCCGAAGCGGCTTTCCCATATGTTGGCATCCTCTTTACCCGTGCAGTACCAACCGGCATCCACCCACAGGTAGTCCACATCGGCGTAGTTTATGGGGTCCGGCAAATCGATGTCATACAGCATGGATTCTTTTGTGCGGGTGGCGCTGACGAATAAGATATCCGCGTTGGTGTTCGTTGTCGGCAGATTTTCACTGTAAAGGCAATCCTTCACCCAGTTGCGAAAGGTATTAAAGCCCTTTACGGGGTTGGTGTTTTGGTAAAAGCTGAGGGAAACCAGCGGGGAGCGGATTTCTTCCCCGGGCAGCAGATAGGCGCACAGGGTATCCTGCTTGGCGGTGATTTCGGTGGCTTTGCC
>JAZRWZ010000264.1:0-7257 GCA_045599985.1 Acutalibacteraceae bacterium
CTGATGGCTTTTTCTTCGTTAATATCGCAGCAGGCCACCAATTCCACTCTGTCACCAAGGGCTTTGTAACCGTCTGCATGGGCATGGGCGATACCGCCGTTACCGATAATACCGACTCTGATTTTCATATTATTTCCTCCATTCTTTTATTTACAGGGCGTATCTGTCATTGTGAATGACAGAGTGCCGCCTTCAAACAGTGCCTTTGCCGTGATGCGGTAATCGGGAAGAACTTCTCCGTTCCGGCAAACCTCTTTTACATAAATGTTTTGCGGTGCGTTGCCGGTTACCTCAATGTTCAGAATGTTTCCGTTGAATAACAGTAGTTTTGCTTTATCAACAAAGGGGGAACCAATCAGGAATAAATCCTGCCCTGCCACCGGGAAGATGCCGAGGGCGGCGAATACATAGTAAGAGGATAATGCGCCGGAATCGTTGTTGCCGGGCAAGCCGCCGCGGCCTGTTGTGAACATGCTGCGCATACCGCTGCGAAGGATTTCACAGGTTCTGTCGTGCCTGTCGGCGAAAATATAGGAATAGGGTGTTTCCGTATCGGATTCGTTGTTGAAGCCCTCAAAGCGTCCCAGCTTCATCCCTTCCGCAACGGGGGAATAGTCGGCATAATTTGTAGGCTGAACAGTATCTTCTTTGCCGTAGCCGAAGAAATCATCCAGCAATGCGGCGAATCTTTCTTTGCCGCCGGCTAAAGCGATGCGTTCATCCATATTCACCATGGGCCGGAAGGAATAGTTATACAACGTGCCTTCGTAGAATTCGGAATCGGCTTTCAGCAGTCCCGTGTTTTCGTCATAAACCGTTTTCCATTGTGCGGCAAGGGGCAGCAGCTTTTGACACAATGCATCGTTGCCGTTTTCTGCGGCAACCTGTGCAGTCAGGGCGCAGCCTTCTGCCATATCCAGCATCCATGTGTGGCTGGCACAGCGGCCTTTTTCGGTAAAATCAACCTTTGCCTTGTCAAAAACATCGTCTTCAATTACCTTGAGCATCCTTTCAACATCCACGGGCATGCCGTAGCGGTAAGCCGTCAGCAGCGCATAGGCGCCAAGCATTCTTGCCTGACCCTCGTGAAGGACGGTCTTTTCCGAAATGCCGGTGGTGTTGGGCAGGTAGTGAAGGGATTCGCCGATTTTCAGAAGGGTTTCGGTGATGTCATCGCCCACCTTCTGGTAGCACATGAAGATAAGCGGCAATGCGGTTTTATACATATCCCACAGTGTGGCAAGGTCAACACTGAAGGGGCCGTTGCCGTCGTAAAGAAAGCTTTCGCCGGTGCGGTCGGCGGGCTTAATAAGGCTGTGATACAAATTGGAATAGAAAATTTCCTTTACGGTTTCATCCTCGGTTTCGATTTGTAAGGCGGAAAGATATTGGTTCCACACATCGTGGGCCTGTTTGCGAACAAAATCGAAATCCTTGCCCTCTTCAAAATAATCTATAGCCTGCTCACAGCTGCGCAAAGAAAGGGAAACCTGAAGCCCGGCCTGCTCCGTATCATAAGTGAAAACGGCGGTGGTGCCGTTTATTTCGATATTTTCGCTGCCCTTTACTGCGAAAAATATTTGTATGCCGTCTATCCGGGCAGAGGCAGTGACAATATTGCTGCCTGTTTTCGTGATGCAAAGGTCATCAACGGTTTTGGGCTCATTGTCGGGAATAATCAGTCCGTTGTTGCCGAAATCCACTTTAATCCGGCATCCGCTTTTTGCAAAACGGTAACGGTGAAGGGCCAGGTGCTTGGTTGCGGTGAGTTCACACACCGTATTATGGAGTTTGCAGGTGTAGTAACCGGGCTCCGCCGCCTCGTTTTCTGCAAAGCAGGGGGTAAAATCATCATTCTCCAAGGGGGTTACCACCGCATAATTATAGTAATACTCGATGGCACCCGTGCCGCTTTGCTGCAGGTGGGCAAAGCCGCGAATCAGGTTGCCGCAGGAAAAATGTCTGGGTCTTGAATGGCTGTTGGGGTAGTGGTCACCGTAGCCGGTGGGGTAGCCGCCCGAAAAGGGAGCAACCGACATGGCACCGAAGGGCAGTGTGGCGGCAGGGGTCGTGTTGCCGCACCCGGCTTTAATGAAAAACCATTTGGCGGCGATTCCTTCCGGCTTTGGCAAGTCAATCTCTCCGCACCCCTGAAATACGTTTACATATCGGCAATAGTCCATACTCTCAACCTCATTTAATAAATTGAATGTTTTCAGATATTTCCTTATATGTCAAAATCTTCGATAACTTTGAAGGAACGGAATTTTGCTGTTTTGTAGGTCATGTGGGTCAGACCTTTTTCGGTAACGGTGATTACCGTGCCGCCGTTAAAACCGGGCTGAAAACCCGAACTGAAACCGAGCTTCAGGGTGTAGGTAATGCGGATGCCGTCATACATGACCGAGAAATTGTTCATATGCTCGTGGCCGCAGATGATGTTCTTAATGGTGCCCACGCTTTTGGCGGCTTCGTAAAATCCCCTCTGTACGGGATTGCTGTCAGCGTCCCTTTCGCAGCAGATTTTTTCGTGGATTTCACCGTAACCGCTGCATTCGGGAGCCCAGGAGTGCTTCCAGGTGTTATAGAATTCATCTTTGGCGTATTGGTACTCCGGCAGGGGGATGTGCATCCAAACGGAAATATCGGCGTTATTGCTGCTGATGCGGTTGATGCCTTCACCAACCCATTTTAACCAGTTCTGCTGTACTTCATTGGGTTGTGAGTGGTGCGAATCCATCATAACAAGGGCCTCGCAAATAGCGGGAGCGCCGTCGTTTTCTTCCACGATGGTGACAACATAGTTGCCGTATCCCATGGCGGGGTCGCCTTTTTTAAGCAGGCAATGGGGCGCGTTCATCATGACATCACACAGATAGTTGAGGTCACAGTTGCCTTCATCGTCATGATTGCCGAATACGGGAGCCCAGGGTACACCGAAGCTTTCCATTAAATCCGTGAAACGGCGAATGGCCATGTAGGTGGAGCTGTCGCAAACCGCATCACCCGTAACGGTAATCAAATCCGGCTTAACTTCTTTTACAAGTCTGCGGGCGGTGGCCTCCGCGTTAAAGCCGTAGAAGAAGCGGTAATCATAATCGGAAAAATGGATGTCGGTCAGATTCAGTATCACAAAATCTTTGCCTTTTTCTTTCTTTACTACCTGCGTATTTTCCAAAGTGAATTCGGCCTTCGGATTAAATACTTCATCGGAAACCTTGCCCTCATATTTGGTGTGGAGAATTTCTTTTTTGTTGCGCCATGAATCGATAGCGGATTTACAAGTGAACATGGGATTATATTCCTCCGTTGCCGCAAATGCGGGAGTAGTAATGAATAAAAGTGCCATGAATAACGGAATGATTCTTCCGGTTACTGTTTTGAATGTATTTCTTTTCATTTTGTGCCTCCGGTTTATCAGTAATCAAGGCGAAGGGTAATGGGGGCTGCCTCACTTCTGAATTTTACAAGCACGGTCTTGCTTTGTTCGTCATATTCAAACCGGCAGGGAACGCCGTCTGAAAAGGCGGCAGTAACGGAGCAGGGCACCTTCAAACGCATGGCGGCATTTAACTCTCCTGCGCCGCAGGTGTTTACCGTGATGCCCTTGCCGTCCTCCTCCATGGAATAAACACGGGTGGATGTGCCGATAACGGCGAGAGATTGGTCTTTGATTTTGTCAAGGTCAAACAGCATGGCCTGCTCGCCGGGCACAACGGTTTTTTCGTTGGTCAGGGCAAAATCGGAGCAGAACATATCGGCGAAATTGCCTTTGAATGTCAGCGGGGCATCGTCTGTACTCTCGTCCATAACGGCGGCGATAATGTAGGGGTCACGGTATGTCACAAGGTTATTCTTGTAACTGCAGATGCCGGTAACCTCCTTTACAAAACCGCGAAGCAAATCGGCGTTGGCTTTGGAATAGCCGAAAATGCAGGGATTCACGCGGTATACGCCAACCTTGCCCTTGCCGCATTGGAAGATTTCTTTTTCCGCTTTCGGCTCAATCTCGAGGGATTCAAACAGATGCTCGGCGCAGTTTTCGTATTTTCCCGTCCACCAGCTGCGAATGAAGTGATAGGGGTCGGAGCCGTCACCCACATAAATCAACGTGCCGCCTCTGCGAACCCATGCGGCCAAAGCGGTGTTGATGTCGGGATAATCGGGCTTCATGTATTCATAGCTCATAATAAGCACATCGTAGTCATCCAGATAGCCGTTATAACGGCGGGCGTTATCCAGCAGCACCGGGCGAACGGGAATGCCGTATTTGAGCAGGGGCAGCGCAAGGCCGTAAAAACCGGGAAAAGCATTGCCGCTTTGGAATTTCAACTGCAGCTCTTTATCGGGTGCATTTGTGCAGAACAATTCATTCTTAAATCTTGCGGTCAGCTCATCGGAGTCACGCAGCACGGTACCTACCTCTTCGTTGGCGGCCTGTGAGAAGCAGCAGTCCGGGTATTCTCTTTGGTAAAGCTGACAGTCACCCATAAGCACGCCTATGCGGATTCCGCTCTGGTCCTGCGCCTCCAGTGTGCCGAGGGTGTTATACATGTTGTTGAGAACGGTGCGGTAATCGTCGGGAATCCGTTCTGCCTCGGGGCTGTTTTTGGGATAAGAATCCTGAAAAACACGGTTGGGCCATGGGCTGATTTCATAGGTATTCACAACCGGGTGCATCAGGGATGCCGCTACGGTGCAGAGATAATTTTTGCGGTAGTCCGTCCAGTCAAAAATGGGGTTATCCTCAATTGGGTCATGAAGGAACCACATGTGGCGGCCGGTTCCCTTTACTAATTCCTGCATAACGCCGTATTCCAGAAACGCGGTTTCAAAGGTTCTTTCCTTCAGTTCACCGTTAAACCAGTTCTTTTCCCTTGCCGTGCCGGTCCAGACCTGAGCAATGCAGCCGTCCACACCGGGAATATCGGCCAATCTGCCCTCGGGGCTGATGATTTTCCATTGGGTGTAGTTCAAAAGACTGTGGGTGGGCACATAAAAACGAAGGGCTTTGCCGTATTTGACCATGGCGTATTCCTTCAAAGCGGAGCTGACACGGTCAATGGTGCGGGTGAAAAGGTAGGCCTTCAATCGTGCGCAGCGGTAGCGGGAATCTGCGCTCTCATGGGGCGGAGTCCAGGGTTCATGATAATAAAGCTCGTATTCTCTTTTGAAAGCGGGGGAGTAACCGGCTCTGTCCCAGAACTCCGGCTCCTCCACATGGATGGCCTCAACGCCTTCGTCCACCACGAGTTTCAGCTGCTCGGTCAGGTAATCGGCAAAGGTGACGGTGGGCACCATGTAGGGCACATCCACGCCGTGAAGAATCTGATTGCCGAAGCGGTCGGTCTGCGCCTCATCCCAGTGATTCCTTCCGTCCCACCTGCCGTACAGATAGTCCACATAGTGGCCCCAGGAGATGCCGGTCATAAAGTGGATGACATACCCTCTGTCACGGTACATTTTGATGCGATCGTGCAGGCTTTCGTTATAACGGTATACCATAACAAAATCACACTGATTGTCAACGCTGGGCAAAAGCTCGCTGCCGGTCTGGTAGCCGGTTCTTTCTTCGGTTTTTTCTCTGATATAAGCCATATGGAAACCATCCTTTTTTTACAGTTGTCTGAAAATGTAGCGGCTGCCGCCTTCAAAATAATCGGGGTCGCGCATGGCATCTTTCCCCATAAAATCAATCAGTTTAACGGTTTTGGTGGTGAAAAAGCCGTTTTCATTCAGGTCAATGATTCGCCCGCCTCTCAGGTCATCGTGGGCGCTCATGTTATAGCCTATGGCGGCATCGTATGCCAAGGTGATACCGCAATATGTGCCCTGATAATCGTTCAGGTGTTCGTGGCCGCAGAAGATGCCCTTTACATCGCCCCTTTGCAGGCAGGCGGCAAACAAACCGGGATTCATCTCGCCGCAGGCGGGGCTTTCACGGCGGTTTCCCCGTGCGTCCGTTTCCTCGGGATTGCGGTCCACAAGGCAGAATTCAATGGGCGGCACGTGCATCGTCATAATGGCGGGAATCTTTTTGTTTGCTTCCCTTTCACGCCGTTCGCTCTCTTCAAAGTACCACATTACCTGGTCAAACATAACGGAGGCCTGGGCGTGAGCAGAACCGAAATGCTCGGGAAGAATAAAGCGGGTATCCTTCGGTATATCAAAAATCCGCACATAATCCCGGGTTTCGCTGAAGGAATCCAGCGCGAATATGTGGTAGGCCGGGGTATCGGATTTGTTGGCAAATACGGTTAAGCAATAATTCCCCGTGCCGTTGATATCGTCGGGACCCGCCTCGGAAATACAGCCCGGAATGGATTCGTAAACTGCCTGCTCCTCTTCAACGGAAATACCGCATTCACGGTCGTGATTGCCGAAAATTGCCGCCCAGGGCAGATTGCGTTTGAGAACAGGCTTGATAATGCGCATGAAATAGGCGCGAACCTCATCGGGTGTTTCTTTTTCAAGGCACTGGTCACCGCCAATGAGCACAAGGTCGGGATTGGTGTTGGCCAGAAGTGCCTCAATGCCGTCAACGGTTTTTTGACTGCAGTTTTTGCCGGCGTGAATGTCGGAGAACATGAGAATGCGGAATTGTCCTTTTTCGTTAAACCGCAAAACAGGGGATGCCACGGCAATCACCTCCACAACAGATTGTACTTTTATGCGAAATAAAAGTCAACTGTATTTAGTGACAATACACATATTTTTATAAAAAAGTATGGGCTGCGCTACTTGAAAAGTAGTTTCCTATTTGATAAGATTATAAAAAAACTGTTTAGTGAGGAATTTGTATGTCACAGTTAAAGATGTATTGGTTCACCGATACCCCCTATGACGAAGTGACCCTGCCCGAGGGTTACTCCATTTCCAACTATAAAACCGAAGCGGACAAGGCGGATTGGGTGGAAATCTGCAAAAACGGCCTTGTGGGTGATGATGAGGGCACCGCCGCCTTTGATAACGCGATTCTCGGCCGCCCCGACATCGTGCCCGAGCGGGATGTGTTCTTTTTGGATTATCTCGGGGAGCATATCGGTACCGTTACCGCCTATGTGGATAAAGAGGACAATGCCGGAGATATGCACATGGTTGCCATCCGCACCGATTACCGCGGCAAAAAGCTGGCAAGGATTCTTAACTGGATTACCTTTGACCATCTTCATGACAGCGGCGTTCCCTATGTTTACCTTACCACCGATGAGTGGCGCAAGGGTGCGGTCAAATCCTACCTTGCAGGCGGCTTCCTGC
>JAZRWZ010000265.1:0-11807 GCA_045599985.1 Acutalibacteraceae bacterium
AAAGCTGCTCCCGCCGTGTTATTCTGTGATGTTATCTGACAAGCCAGGGAATGAATGCGCTGAGCCATTTGATGAAATCATACATGAAATAGCTGATGTCGCCGATGGTTTCACGAAGGAAAGTATTAAGATCCATAATGCATTCTCCTTTACTGTTTTGTTACCAGACTCTGCCCCAAAGGAGCCAGCGGATAAGTTCGATGGGAGGGGTAATGCCGATGGTGTACTGCAGAACATTGGCGATGGCACGGAACACCATGCCCATGTCAAAGGTTCTGTAAACCGTGGAGGTGTATTCAACGCCATCCGCAAGGGTTACGAAGGGCTGGGAGTAAAGGATACCGCCGGGGCCCGTAATCATAAAGCGGACATAGCAGCCGATTTCATCCTCGTAGGCGTTCAGGTCAAGGGAGGTAACGTCGGCACCCTCGGCAATGAGTTTACCGTTGGAAACCCAACGAACATTGTCAAATTTTGCGCCCTCGAAGGAGATGGTATTGGTCTCGCGGTCAATGTTGATGCGATGCACCTCGGGGGGCATAAAGCCGGAGCCGTCATACTCGGAGTTGATATCCGTGCCGGAATATCTGGCAATGGGGAAGCTTGTGCCGGCCTTCATGGCATTTTCCCATGCCTCTTCGGTTTTTTCGGGCATGAGGAGCATGGTGAATGCACGGTCGTATTGGTCAATGTGGTGGCCGTCGGAGGAGAGAATGCCGTTGACGCATCTGCCCTTGGGAATGGTGAGGCAGTTGATTTCGTCCCACAAAAGGGTATCCCAATGGGTGGGGTCGGTCAGGCCGCTGTTAACCTCCATGGCAACACAGCTGTCGTAATCCAAAAAGATATTGGCAAATTTATTGGCGTAGTAGGGATTCTGAATTCTGTCAAGTGAATCGGGATATCCGCCAACATACTCGCCAAGGTGGTTGAGGAAGCAGAAGCCGCCCTCTCTGTCGCAGGCTCTTACCACGGTTTCGTAGTCGCCGTAAATGCCCATTTTGGCCTGAATGCTGTTGCACCCGAAGGTGTTGATGTGGCAATCGTTGATGGGGGTTGCGCCGTTGGCCTCGGCACCGCCGGTAATCTCCATCATGCCGCCCAGCTCTTCGCCGCGCTCGGCAGCAATGGCAGCACGGGCCGCGCTTTCGTAAGTGCCGTTGATGATGGACTCGCGCTCCTCGGAGGTGAGCACAACGGGCGTTCTCATGTGGGTGTTTTCAAATTTGAAAAGACGGTAAAGGGGAACGGTTTTGGGAGGCACATCCCAGCTCTTGCCCACAACGGCGTGGTCGGTGATGGCAAGAATCTGGAAGCCGTCATCGTAGTGCTGCTTTACGCTGTCCGCAATGGAGGGCTCGGCATCACTGGCATCGGTGTGGTTGTGAATAGAGGTTTTGTACTGCTTCCAGGTGTCCCAGTCAACAGCATCATAGGGGCTGGTGATGGTGTAGTTGTACTTGCCCTTCACATCCTCTTCGGCAGGTGCCGCACTGGCAAAGCCGCAGCAGAATGTAAACAGAAGCACAAGGCTGAGCAAAAGAGCAGTAAGCCGGACTGCTGATTTTTTCATGGGGTCATCCCTTCCTCTGTCGGTATTGCAGAATCAACTGCATCTATAATGTATCACAAGCAAAATAATAAATCAATAGAAACCCATCATCGCTTCTCACATTTTTTATGAAAATTGACGATGATTCATGAGTGAAAAACATCAGGTAAAATATTCCTGCTCCATCCTGTTACAAAATATTACAGTTGACTCTTTTTTCTCGGCAAGATATAATAATTCTGACAAATAAGCGTATATTATAGGTGAAATCGGATAGATTTACAAAAAATTTTCAATTTTGAATATACAACGAGGTAAACAAATGCAAAACAAAACAAAACGCGCCCTTGCCCTGCTGCTGGCACTGCTGATGCTGGCTTCCCTTGCAGCCTGCGGTAAAGACGGCGACCCGGACACCGCCAACGAGCCGGAAACCTATACCGGCACTCTCCCTGTGGGAGAAAGCACCACCGATGCCGGTGCCAGTGAAAATCAGCCCGGCCCCTACAAGCCCACGGATAAACTGATTGCCCTGACCTTTGACGACGGCCCCAACCCCTCCACCACCGGCCGCATTCTGGATTGCCTGAAGCAGAACAACGCCAAGGCCACCTTCTTCGTCATCGGTTACAGCGTGAAAGGCCATGCGGATATCCTCAAAAGAGCACAGGCACAGGGCTGTGAAATCGGCAGCCACACCCTTGACCACGATATTTTAACCAAGGTTTCTTCCGAACGCCTTCACAATCAGGTAGAGGGCATGGATGATTTGCTGGAGCAGGAGTTGGGCAGCGCCCCCGATTTGTTCCGTGCCCCCGGCGGCGCATACAAAGGCGTGGCAAATGAAATCGGCAAGCCCATTATTCTGTGGAATATTGATACCAACGACTGGCGCTATAAGGATGCCTCCAAAAAAAGCAGAAGCGAAGCCGAGCGCAACGAGGACTTGAACCGCATTGCCAATCAGGTATTCGACTCCGCCTCCGCAGGTGACATTGTGCTTATGCACGATATTTACGATTTTTCCGCCGACCTTGCCGCCATCGTAATCCCCGGCCTTGTGGAGCGCGGCTTCACCCTTTGCACCGTGAGCGAAATGTTTGCCAGCTACGGCAATCCCCTTGAAAAAGGCCAGGTATATACCAGTGCCGACCCCTCCGCCAACAATACCGTTGCGGTGGCCAAGGGTACATACACCGTAACCACCAACGGCAGTGTGCTGCTGCTGCGTGCCAAGCCCACGGTGGATTCCGAAAAAGTGGAGCGCATCCCCAACGGCACCGTGATTACGGTAACCGATTCCCAACCCGGCTGGGCATACACAAGCTACAACGGCCATACGGGCTGGGTCAAAACCTCCTACATCACGCCGAACAATCCGTAAACCAAACCGCATCAAAGAGGCTGTCAGCATGACGGCCTTTTTTTATGCCTTTTTCCGATGATTGCCTTCTTCGTTTTTATTCAACAAAAACAGCTTTTCCAAATCTTAATATTTCATTAAAATCCACCACTTTTAGTATTACGCTTGCATAAAGGCACAAAATATGGTATAAGTGTATAGTATTATATATGATGTGAGGAAATACCATGAAAGTTTCTTTTGCAAAGCGCTTCATCGCCCTGGCCCTCGCCCTTATCTCCGTTTTTAATCTGACTCCCTTTAACATCAATCAGGTGACCGATTGGCTGCTTGGCATCGGCTTTACCCGAACCGATGCCGCCCAAAAGGCCGATATGATTCTTGATATTTACATGAATCAGGACCTTGTTTTTCTTTCCGACAGCTCCGAAATCATGGCAAGGGATTTTATTTCGGAATTTCTTATTCAGATTCTTTCCGGCAGCGGTGATAGTGAAAAGGCCATGGAGGCCCTGAACTCCCTGCCTGTTTACAACGAAAAGGACATTCAGTCCACCCACCCCGAAAACTATGAGCATGAGCAGGAGCGCATGGTGCGCGCCAAGCGCAGCATCATGAAACTGATTCAATCGCTCAACATTCCCGAGGACGATATCAAGTGGGCATACGACTTTCTCAACGGTGTAAACGACCTGAACGTTTATTTTCTCTATACCCCCTATGAGGGCGTGTACCGCTTTGCCGGGGACTACCTGAACGATGACGGCGAAATCTGCTACGGCAGGTCCGCCATCTATTACGATTCCGCCACGGGCACCATTTTTGACCTGAATCACCGCGGCATTATGAAAATCGGCTTTGACTGTAACGTAAGGCAGCTCTCCATGACCAACCCCACCAACCCCTGGCAGCGCAAATTCGGCTTTAATATTCTGTTTGACGCACTGGGCAATCTGCTCCTTACCAACATTGAAACCGTGCGGGTAAAGTTCAGCTACAACGGTCAGAACAAAATGGTGCAGTACTGGAAAGGCAATTACACCCGCATCTCCAACGGTGCCGAGGTAGGTTTATACAATCAGAAGGAGGGCAACCCCTTCCTTTATGAGTGCTTCACCGATGATGAAATGCTGATGATGAGCCTTGATGTATACCACGGCGACCAACTCATTTACACCAAAGGCCCGGAGCGCCACTGGTGGATGACCGGGTATGTGCCCGGCCCCAAAATCCGCAAAAAAGACCTGAGCATTGTCAGCACCATTCAGTTTGAGGAGCAGGGAATGCTGGATGCCTTTGTGCCCGCCGCCGAAAAGGCCTTTGCCAAGAGAGGCACCGTTTCGGTGGACGGCATGACCGTGACCGTGGTCTGGCACTGATTTTATTCCTCTGAACTACTTCGGGAGGCTGCACACCGCAGCCTCTTTTTTATTATGTATACCGCATATTCATATTGACTTTTTCTGCTGATTTGGGTAACATATTTTTATCCGAAAAAGGAGGTTTTGTTATGGATTTTATTCGTCGAATCATTGCCGCACTGCTCTGCTTTTTCCAGTTGCTTTTCACGGGCGTGAGCTACGGCAGCAACACGGCACCTGCTGAGGAAAAGGAGGAAATCACCGTGGTAAACGATATTTCCGGCGACACCGCTCTGGCACCCTCCGTGCTTTACAGCGCCAAGGTGCGCAACAAGGTTTCGGTAGGCTTTACCGATGCCGACCGCACGGGAACCCAAATGAAAAACAGCACCATGAGTTTATACCACCGTCTGGCCGCTCCCGGTGCCCTCGCCACCCTGAAAAACACCAAGGGGGATGCCTACATCACCGATTCCTTTGATGCTTTTTATACCGATGCCTCAGGCATCCACTACGCCTCCGACTCCGTTACCAAAGGGCGTGTGAACACCATAAGGCTTGGCGAATACTACTACGACACCCACATCCGTGATCTGGACTTCACCACCAAAGCCACACAAAAAAGAGTATTCGGTGTGGATAAGAACTTCCACCTTTACGGCGACAAGCTCTATATGCAGTATTCTCTGCTGGCAGAGGAGGCCACCACTGCCCTTCAATCCTTCGGCAGCGAAATCAAAATAAAAGCCGATACCGTTGCCAAGCTTCAGATTGCGGATAAAAACGGCGTTCACACCGACTGCAGTCAGATTGACGGCGCCACCGTTGAATATGCCGCCTTTGATATCAAGGATGTTGGCGTGGTCGGCTTTATTGTGCCTGCCGACGGCTCCTGCCTCGGCCTTACCGTCACCCTGAAGGACGGCACCTACACCCTGACCACCCTTGCCAACTACAAAAGCGGCACGGGCATCAACAAATTTGACGAAACCGGCGGGTATGACCTGAACCGTGTTACCTTCGGCATGCGCATCTGGAACGATGAGACCCACGATTTTGACGGCATTGTGAAAGCCGCCCAAACGGAGCGCAATCCCCTGCAGGGCATCACCGTGGAGGCGGGCAACGCCAATGCCGTGTATCTGGGCTATGAGGCACTGCGTGGCACCTACACCCTGCAAATGGACGGCACAAGCTTTAATCCCGCCTATGAGCGCCCGGACTGGCAGTTTGCCGTGCCCATCACCGTAACCTGTGACGACACCGACCGCAATATTATGGTGCGCTCCAACGGCAGAAGCGGCTGTCTGGAGGCCGCTGCCATATTGGATGAAAACAATGTACTCTCCGCACTGGATGTGGAGGTTTGCAAAAACTTCCAGGGTGACGGCGGTGAGCCCTTCTACAGCGTGAAGGATTATCTTTACGGCGACAGCTTCTTCCCCCTCTCCCTCAAGGCGGGGCAGGCTCTCTCCTTCACTCTGCTCAATCTGTACCAGAACTGGGGCAAGTTCCCCTTAAAGCAGCTCTCCTCCATTGAGTTCCATGTTTCCTACTATCATCTTTCCACCGGCACTACCGAGAGCAACTGCATTGCCCCCTACTTTGTATTCAATAAAGACGGCTGGACATTGCCCGACTTCCGCTGCAGAAGCGGTAATATGTGGTCCACACAGCCTCAGTTCAACTCCGTGGGTATTCTCCGCTTCATGACCTACCGCACGGGTCTTGCCCGCAACAAGGATGTTTACAGTGAGCTGACCAACAGCACCGTTCACTGCCCCGGCCTTGCCTACGCCGATGTGACGGATGAATATGTTTCCGACTGCGGCAGCTACACCTACAGCGTGCGCCACCGCGAAATGCCCCAGACCGATGAAAACAGAACCTACTACACCTTAACCGTCAACTTCAACCGCGACATCACCTTTGACAACTTCAAAAAGGATGTGGATTTGTTCAACTTCCGCGGCAGATTTGTGGATTTCACAAAGCTGGGCTACCTGAATGAGAACAACGAGCCCACCGTAACAAAGATTTCTCCCGCCGGCTCCGCCGTATATCCCTTAGGCACCGATGCCCCCTACTTCGGTCTGTTTGATGTGACGGAGGAAACCGAGAAGGAAATTGATAATTGCTTCGGCTGCAATTTTGCCCTGCTGATTAAAGACAGCAAGGTTGTGATTGATGGCGTGGAAAACAACATCGGCCTTGCCGTGCGCAAAGGGAAAGAAGACGGTCAGGTGAAAGCCGCGTTGACCCTGAACACCCAAAAAGTCAGCTTCAAGGCAGGCGACTCCATCACCGTTCAGATGATTCTTCTGCCCTGGGGTGTGGGCACCGAGGAGGATGACAACACCGTTCTGAAGGTGCGGGAAGACAGCATCCTGAAGCCCGCCGCCCTGACCGCAAATGTTGGCACCGTGGTGGAGGATGACTACATCCCCACCGTATCCGCCGACAATAACCAAGCGGAATTCACCCTGACCGGCGGCCGCAACCAGATTGCCATAAAGGTAACGGATGTAACCGTGAAAGCCGTGCCCATTCTGCAAAAGAACGAGGGCGGCGTTTGGGTGAATGTTCCTTTGGCCAGCGAAAACGGATATGACGGTTACAGCGTGCATTATGAGGATAACGGCACCTACACCTACTCCTTTGTAACAGCGCAGGAAAGCCCCGACAGCGCCGTTTCCTTCCGCTTTATGTTTGAGGGATAACGAATACACCGATAAGCTAATATCCGCCTTACAAAAGCAATATTCCACGAAATAATCCGTAAAAAAGCGAGCGGCAATCACGCTGCTCGCTTTTCTGTGTTATGCGGAGTATTTGTTAATATCTGCCAATTTCCGAAACGGGAATCTGCTCAAATCCCTCGGGGGCATTTTTGAGGGTGTAGTTGCCTTCGGCGGGATTTTCAAAGATGCTTTCTTTATCGGATAATTTGAGGAGGCTGTTGTTCTGAACGGTGCTGAACCGGTTGGCGGAATCGCTGATTTTACCGATTTCACCGTAAACATTGACGATGACATTGCCGCTCACATCGCTGTATGAGGGGTTGGGAACAAAGTCGGGGTTATCGGTATCGTCAAAAAACGGGCAGAATGAACAATCTGCCCGTTTTATTGATTATTATTACCGATACAGATACATATTACTTCCGATGCAATCAGTCTTTGGTGGCCTCGTAGATGGCAAGGTCATCCTCGGACAAATCGGTCTGGAAGGTGATTTCGGTCATTTCCTTCTGGTAAGCATCCTTCTGCACCGTCCAACCTTGGTCGGTATCCACAACGCGCAGCAGGAAATCGGCGGTTCCGTCGCCCTTGGCGGCAAGGGTGAAGCACTTGACCAGCTTGTAATCCTCAAGGGAATAGTAGCTGTAATAGCCGCCGCTTTCGCTCTCGCAGTTTACAAGCAGGCCGTTTTCGGTGAGCATATACAGGGAGCCGAAGCCGTAGATGGCACCGCAATAGCGCACTTCCTTGGTCTCGGTATCATACTTAAATACAAGCACGGTGCGCCAGTCGCTTTCGCCTGCGGCGTAGGCACCGTCACAGATGAGCAGTTCATTCATGCCGTCTCTGTCAATATCATCAAAGGTGGAAAAGCCCACGGGGCTTTCGCCTTTGGCGGCAGACAGGGGCTGACCGTGCCAGTCAACCTGAGGGTGGGTCTCCAGCAGCTTGTCCAGCTCGCCCTCGTCAATATATTCCCAATAGTCCAGCCACACATCGGCGCACTCGCCCTCTTCAAACACCTTGGCAGGTGCGGCGGCCTTGAGCACCTCGGGCAAGGGGCGCTGTTCCGTAGTGGTTTCGGTCATGGGTGCCGCGGTGGTAGCCTCCGCCTCGGCAGCGGTCTTTTTGCTTTCAATCTTCCACCATGCCATGCCGCCCCACATGCCGAAAACAAGAGCGGCCGCAACGGCAATACCGATGAATCTTAACATTTTACTGTTCATATTTATACCCTCCCGATACTTCAGATGTATCTGTTTTATTTCGGATTTAATCTATCTCTTTTGCGTAGGGAATGGAAGGCTGCGCACCTTTGCGGGTAACGGAAAGGGAGGCCGCACGCAGTGCACGCTGCAGGGCATCCTCAAAGGGCTTTCCCGCTGCCAGACCTTCGGCTAAAGCGCCGCAGAAGGTATCCCCTGCGCCTGTGGTATCCACGGCCCTGGCCTTGGGGCACGGCACAAACCGCACCGCCTTGCCGTCATAATAGGCACAGCCCTGACCGCCCAAAGTAACAATGGGAGTTTTTACCCCTTTTTCGTAAAGAATGGGCAGGCCCTTTTCCGGGTCCTCGGTGCCGGTAACAGCCGACAACTCCGTTTCGTTGGGAATCATGTAGTCGCAATCCCCGCAAAGCGCCTCGGCCCTTGCATCGGCGGGCGCGGGATTCACAATGGTGACCATCCCTTTTTGCTTTGCAGCGGCAACAGCGGCCTTCACCGCTTCAAAATCCGTTTCCAGCTGCACCAGCAAAACATCCCCGGCCCGGGCATCTTCCAGAAAATCCAGAGCACGGCGGGCGGTCATATCGCCGTTGGCGCCGGGCACCACCACAATGTGGTTATCGCCCCCGGCCACGGTAATCAGAGCAACGCCGGTGCTGTTAGTATTTTCAAGCACGGCAGAGGTATCCATGCCCTCCGCCGTCAGGGCATCCTTCAGCTCCCTGCCGAAGGCATCCCGGCCCACGGTGGCGCACATTTTTACTTTGCCCCCCAAACGGGCGGCAGCCACGGCCTGATTGGCACCCTTGCCGCCGTGGGCGGTGGAAAAATCGCTGCCCACAAGGGATTCACCCTGCACGGGGAATCGGGGCGCATTCACCACCAAATCCATATTCATGCTGCCGATAATGTAAATGCTGCTCATATCATTATCCTCTTAAACAGATTGCAGGAAACGCAGGAACTGCGCCTTGCCCGCTTCCGTTCTGTCAAACACACCGCACTGCTCCAGTATGGCGGCAAACACAATACCGATTTCATCCTGAATCACAGAATCGATATTCTGCGGGGTAACGGTGTATTTCTTTTGAATCATCTCTGCCCATTCGGCGTGCCTGGCAATCAGCTCGTTTTGCGAAATATCCTCCCCTGCCAGCATGGCGGCTTTCAGAACCTCCATCTCGTTTTTCAAACGGCTGGGCAGCACCGCCAGACCCATCACCTCAATCAGACCGATATTCTCTTTTTTGATGTGATGGTATTCGGGGTGGGGATGATAGTACCCGTCGGGGTATTCCTCGGTAGTGATGTTGTTGCGAAGTACCAAATCCAGTTCATAGGTGCCGTTAACACAGCGGGCAATGGGGGTGATGGCGTTGTGGGGAACGCCTTCGGTCTCATGCAGAATGAAGGCCTCCTCGTCATCATAACCGCGCCAGCGGTTAAGCACCTTTTCGGCAAGCTCCGTTAAGCGGAGGGTATCTTTTCCCCGCAGGCGAAGCACGGACATGGGCCATTTGACGATGCCCGCCTCCACATCCTCATACCCTTTGAAAACAAAGGGTGTTTCGATGGGCGCCTTTGCCATGGCAAAGGTGTAGTTGCCGCCCTGAAAATGCTCATGGGTCAGGATGGAGCCGCCCACAATGGGCAAATCCGCATTGGAGCCCACGAAGTAGTGGGGAAACAGCTTTACGAAATCAAAAAGCTTATTGAAGGCATTGCGGTCAATCACCATGGGGGTGTGCCGGCTGTTGAGCACAATGCAATGTTCGTTGTAATAAACATAGGGAGAATACTGCAAAAACCAGTTTTCACCGTTGACGGTAATGGGAATAACGCGGTGATTCTCGCGGGCGGGGTGATTCACACGCCCCGCATACCCCTCATTCTCGGGGCAAAGCATGCATTTGGGGTAGCCGCTCTGCTTCATGGTACGGGCGGCGGCTATGGCCTTGGGATCTTTTTCGGGTTTGGAAAGGTTTATGGTAATGTCAATATCGCCATAGGGTGTGGCGGTAACCCATTTGCGGTCATTCTTAATACGGTATTCGCGGATATAATCGGTTTTGCGGCTCAGGTGATAATAGTAAGCCGTGGCAGCCTTCGGAGATTCGGCATAGGCATCGTGAAAGGCGCGAATCACCTCGGAGGGGCGCGGGGTCAGAAGGCCCATGATGCGGGTATCAAACAAATCACGGTACACCACGCTGTTTTCGCAAAGGCCCTGCTCGCAGGCGTAGTCCAGTATCACCTTTAATATCTGCTCCAACGCGGGGCTTTCGGTGCAGGGCTTATCCTCGAACGCATCCAGTCCCAGGGTATCAATCAAACGGTTTACCGTAAAAATTCTGTCTTCTTTTTCAATCAAGCCCTCGCGGATACCGTAGTCACACAGGGCGTTGACGGCCTCAAAAATATCCATTGCCGTTCCTCCGTATTATTGCTGCAAAAGCGGGCAGAAAAGGCGGAATCGATTCGATTCTTACACTCTCGCCATTGCCCGGGAAAAGAAAAGGCTGCCGCTCCTATCAACACATAAAAGCAGCAGCCCTCCTGATTCTTTATTGAGCCTTCTCAAGCTCGCGCTCAAGCCAAATGGTGCCGATGTCCATGGCGTTGTAAAGGCCGCGGCGTTCCGCTTTCTTTACGATTTTGTCGCGGGGGCGAACATCGGGATCGGTGCTGACCAGCTGAACCACAACACGGTCGGCCACTTCCATGCCCTTCACGTTTCTTGTGCTTGTGATTTGCATAATGACAACATAGGGCTCACTCATGAAGCCGTAGTAAATCGTCTTTCCGCTGCGCACGAGAGGCTTGCCCTTATACATCAAAAACTCGTTCTTTTTAGCCATTGGGTTTTCCTCCGTTATCTGCTTATTTGATACCCAGATAGGTTTTCACCATTTCGCTCAGCAGCTCGTCACGGTCAATACGGCGAATCAGACTGCGGGCGTTGTTGTGGGTAGTGATGTAGGTCGGGTCCTCGGACAGGATATAACCTACAATCTGGTTGATGGAGTTGTAGCCCTTCTCGTTCAATGCCTCATAAATGGCAGCGAGAGTACGCTTCATCTCTACCTCATTTTCGTCCTTAATGTTGAATTGAATCGTCTTATCGGTCAACGCAAGCCACCTCCGGGTAATTACATTTTCACTTCATTATATTACAAGTGATTGTAGAAAACAATAGTATTTTTAATAATTTAATAAATCGGTTGTGCTGTTTTACGCTCTGAGCACCACGCCGATGTCGGCAAAGTTCTTGATGATGCTGTCCATCCAGCGCTGTACCTCATCCATCTCCAGCGTGCGCTGGTGGGAGGAGAAGCTGAAGCGAACGGTAATGCTTCTGACACCGAGGGCATCGTACATATCGATGACCTTTACGCTTTCCAGCTCGGCAATGTCAAGATTCTGCCACACCTTTTCAAGCTGAGAATAGCGCACACCGTCGGGAATAACAAGGGAAAGGTCGTAATAAGTCCCCTGCTGCACGGAGGGCTCCTCAAAGCTGATGGAGGCGGCGGACAGAGCCGTGAAAGCATCCATATTGATTTC
>JAZRWZ010000266.1:0-4346 GCA_045599985.1 Acutalibacteraceae bacterium
CATCAGCTCCGTCAGGCGGTTTTCGTTCTGCAAAGCCCGGAATTCGTCATGAGGCTCCAGAAGAGCGTACAGCAGAGCCTTCTGCACGTTCCGCACACCGGTGACCCAGGCGGAAATGCGGTTAATGGAGGCGTCAAAATAATCGGTGGCAATGAACACCTTATCCAGTGCATCGTTGCGCACGATTTCCTTGGCAATCTCCTTGGTTTCGTCATCAAACAGAACCACATGGTCGGAATCCCAGCGCACACCGCGGGTAATGTGCAGGGCAATCTTCTCGTTAAACAGAAGCAGGGAGGAGATTTTGTCGCTTACCAGCTCGGTGGGGTGGTAATGGCCGTTATCCATCAGTGGCGTAATGCCCGCTTTGGAAACATAGGAAAGGCAGAATTCGGAGGAACCGACGGTGTAACTTTCCAGACCGATGCCGAACACCTTGGATTCCAGCGTTACATACACCTTTTTGCGGTCAAAGGGAACGGAAAGAATTTCGTCCATGGACTGTTTGAAACGGGCACGGGGGCCCAGCCTGTCGGCAGGGATATCCTTGTAGCCGTCGGGAATCCAGAAATTGATGACACAGGGAATGCCTGTTTCATCTGCAAAATACTCGGCGATTTTAATGCAGGCCTTGCCGTGGCGCACCCAATATGCGCGAACCTCCTCATCGGGGGAGGATAAAGTCAGGTTATCCTTCACCATAGGATGAGAGAAGAAGGTGGGGTTAAAGTCAATACCCATGTTGCGGGCTTTGGCATATTCTACCCACTTGGCAAAATGTTTGGGTTCAATTTGGTCCCGCTCTGCAAATTCACCGTTTTCAAAAATAGCGTAGCAGGCGTGAAGATTCAGCTTTTTCTTGCCGGGAATCAAAGAAAACGCCTTGTCAATATCTGCCATCAACTGCTTGGGGGTAGAGGCTTTTCCGGGGTAGTTGCCTGTGGTCTGGATGCCGCCGGACAGGCTTTCTTTTGTGTCAAAGCCGCCCACATCGTCACCCTGCCAGCAATGAACGGAAATGGTTACATCGCTGAGTTTTTTCAACGCGCTTTCGGCATCAACGCCGTAAGCGGCATAAATCTCTTTTGCAGATTCGAAT
This sequence comes from Acutalibacteraceae bacterium, assembly GCA_045599985.1. GTDB lineage: Bacteria > Bacillota > Clostridia > Oscillospirales > Acutalibacteraceae > CAG-177. Next base: position 1,100 of record JAZRWZ010000266.1, read on the forward strand.
CGTGTCATAACAGCCTCCGTCAATGTGATTCTTTTGAAATTATCGGGTCGATGTGCCGTTTCGGATTATTTCTTGCCGAACAGTCCGCCAAGTTTGGCAGCAGCATCGCTTACGGTTTCGGCAGTGAGCTTTGTTTTAACAAGATTGATAACCTTCTCGATGATTTCATCGGGCAGGTCAACGCCGAGAATCTCTTCTACGGTTTTTACGGGCTCTTTTTCAAACTTTGCCTTAATGTTTTTGTCGGATTTGATTTTTTTGACGATTTCTTCAGCTTTTGCTTTGATATCCATTTTTACATCCTCCTCGATTAACCGAAATATCTTTCTAGAAGACCCTGGAAGGCTTTGCCGTGGCGCGCCTCATCCTTGGCCATTTCATGAACGGTGTCGTGGATTGCATCAAGGTTATTCTGCTTTGCCAGTTTGGCAAGCTCAAATTTGCCGGCGGTGGCGCCGTTTTCGGCTTCCACTCTCATCTCAAGATTTTTCTTGGTGGAGGTGGTAACAACTTCGCCAAGAAGTTCTGCAAACTTGGAGGCGTGCTCTGCCTCTTCGTAAGCTGCCTTTTCCCAGTACATACCGATTTCGGGATAACCCTCACGGAAAGCAACTCTTGCCATGGCAAGGTACATGCCCACTTCACAGCATTCGCCGTTGAAATTGGCGCGAAGGCCCTCTACGATTTCGGCGGGAACACCGTCAATAATGCCAACCTCATGCTCGGTGGCCCAGGTCATTTTTTCATCCACTACTTCTACAAACTTCTCGGCGGGAGCCTTGCAGAGAGGGCAGGTTTCGGGGCGGGTTTCGCTTTCAACGATCTGACCGCACACAACACATTTCCATTTCTTCATAACATAAAACTCCTTTCGTCAAATAAGATGACTGTACAATTATACCATATTTGTTCGGAATATCAACCTTTTAGTCGGATTCATTCACGGAAGCGTTGCGGAACTTTTTCCACTTTGAAAAAGCGAGAACACAGAACGCAGTGCCAAGCAGGCTGATGATGGCCCACAGGCGGAAGTTGGCAGTCCAGTCGCCCATTCTTTCCGCAATGGCGGGAATACAGTAGATGGCAACGGCTGCGCCAAGGTAGGTGAAGGAATTCAACACGCCGGAAATGGTGGATACTTTATTGAATTTGGCAAAATAGTTGGGCACCTCGCATACAAGCATCAGGTTGATGCCGTGCATGCAGGCCGTAATCACGCCCATAAGCACAATGGATACCACAACGCCCTTGTCATAGAAGAAGGTGAGCAATGCGGAGCAAACAAGGGAGATGAAGAAAAACAGAGTGGCACTGGAAAGCTCGTTTTTCATTTTGCGCTGCACGGCAGATGCCGCAGTGGCGCTGAAGATGGCAAGCAGCGGCAGAATAACGGTGGAAAGAATGGATTTGGAAGTATCCATGCCGTATACGTTTTTCAGGATGGAGGGCATCCAGGCATTCACACCGTCGCGAAGGGTTCCCTGCAGCACAATGGCAATGGCAATTGGAATCAATCCTGCTGCAAAGATAAATCCGTAAGAAGGATCGTTTTTGTTCTGTCCGGCAGGGGATGCGGCGGATTTTCTTACGGTGATTTCACCGGTGAGTTTTTCGGCTTTCGCCGTGCCTAACCGCCAGATTACGCTTGCCGCCAATGCAAAGAGTGCGGCAACAAAGAACACGATTTTCCAGGTAAACACCTTGATGCAAACGGGAATCAGCAAATACAGCATGATGGTGGCACAGCTGCTGGCGTAAGTCACATACAGCACGCCTTTTTTGTAATTGTCGGCATCCAGTGTTTCACTCATAATTTTTACAAGCGGCGGCCACATCATGGCCTGGGCAAGGCCGTTGACGCACCAAACGGCAATGATGGGGTATATGCTGCTGAACAGGGGCAATACCAGATTGCAGCAGCTTGTTACAATCAATCCGGAGAATATGATGTATTTCGGTTTGATATGGTCACCCAACACGCCGCTGAGCAGTTGGCCCACACCGTATGTAATAACAGCACCGGTGCTGGCAAGGCCCGCCAGTTTAGCGGGTATGTTCATGGTGGTGTAAATTTCCACCAGTGCGGCATCATAGTTTTTGCGGGTGAGGTAACTGGTAAAATAAATCAGGCAGCACAGAGCGATAAATCGGTTGATATGCTTAGGTTCCGTTAATTTTTTCATGGTAATTCCTTACTATCCGGTTATTTTCAGCAGGGGGGCAGGCATTCCAGCACGGTAATGCCGTTTTCGGTGGTAAAGTCGATGCAGTCGGCAGCGGCGGGCACAAACATGCAGTCGCCTTTTTTGATTGCATTGCCGCCGATTACGCCTTCACCGGCAATGCACACAAGGGCGGAGGGGCGCACCGTGTCATAATGGCGGGTAAATGATTTTTTAACATCCAGCCGCTGCAGGGAGAAGCAGGGGGTGGCTTCGTAACCGATGAGCTTTGTCAGGCAGTATTCCTCACAATCCTTCAGCACCTGAGGCTGCAGATTGAAGTTTTTCAGCAAATCCTGCAGGGAATAATTGATGTAATTGAAGCATTTGAACATATTGTCGAAGCCGATACCCATGTGGCACAAAAAATCGGGAAGCTTTTCACCAAGGGTATTGCACTTTTCAAGGCTGATGGTGTAGTCGGTGGGTTCCTGAATCTCCAGCAGGAAGCACCCGGGGCCGATAGCGTGAGGTGTGCCGCCGGTAATGAGAAAAATATCGCCGCTTTTTACGGGAACCTTATGCATCAGGGCGGCCATACCCGCTATATCCTGCTCGTCAAACAATTTGTGAAGCTGTTCTTCCGTAACATCCTCTTTGAATCCAAGCAAAATGTAGGGCTCTTCCCCGTTGATGGTTCTGCCGTCCAGTATATACCAGGCCTCGGTTTTGCCGTATTCGCTGTTGAACAGGGTTCTTGCGGCGTTTTTGTCGGGATGCACCTGAATGGGCAAACGCTCTGCGGAATCCAGAAATTTGGTTAACACGCCAAAATGCTCGCCGTGTTTTTGAATGTGGTCTTTGCCCAAACATTTTTCAGGGTCATTATCTATGATATTCTTCAGGTATTCTCCGTTTACGGTGCGGCTTAATCCTTCACGCTCGGGGGTATCGGGGCGGGGAGGGTTGTTGGCGCTCACAACGCTTGCCAGCCAGTCTTCGGGGAAATATTCGTCGGTGCCGTCACAGCCGCGGAATTCATCTAACAGTTTGCCGCCAAGATAAATGCGCCAAACCCGGTTTTC
>JAZRWZ010000267.1:0-1590 GCA_045599985.1 Acutalibacteraceae bacterium
CCATAGCCGGTCAGCAGTTCGCCGATCTGATTGATGAAGTAATCGTCGTATTCCGTGCCGTTTTTGAATTCGATCTTCCCGCCCCACTGCGCGGGAGAATAGTAAAGACCCACCTTCAGGCCGTATTTGCGGCAGGCGTCCACAAATTCACGAAAGATATCTCCCTGCCCGTTTTTCCAGTTCATGGAGGCGCAGGAGTAATCGTTCACCTTGGTTTGCCACAGGGAAAACCCGGTGCAGTGGTTGCAAACAAGCACGGCGTATTTGGCGCCCGCCTCATAGGCGCTTCTCACCCATTGCTCGGGGTTCAGGTTTTTGGGCGAAAAGGTGCAGGGATTCAGCTCGGTGCGGAAGGCCTCTGTTTTGTAGGCCTTAAAGTCGGGGTTATAGATTTCGGCACAGTAGTGAATAAGCACACCCAGCTCCATTTCGTGCCATTCAAGCTGTTTGGCGGACGGTTTGGCAGTGAACATATGACTCAACCTTCCATTTTTTATCATGGCGGCAGGGGAGATATGCCTGTCGTATTTCAAGGCGAAAAACGCCCGAATGTGCGTGAAGATCGCTTTTTAAGGCATATTGTGTTCAAATCCCTTTTGCCTTGCCGCAGCTTCATCATATGGCATATTACCGCCCGTGTCAAGCGGCGGAAAGGGTGAAAATCAATTGACTTTCCGCCGGGGTTTCCTTATAATATATTTTGAAGTATTATACCGAGAAGTGACTGCACCGGCGGCAGGAAAATAAAATCGCTTTTGTTGCCGTCGGGTGCAGCATGGCGATATTCACAATTCAGACAACGGAGTGATATTTTTGATTACCGGTGAACTCAAAAACAAAATTGACGGGCTTTGGGATATATTTGCGGCAGGTGGATTGGTGAATCCACTTGATGTGATTGAGCAGATAACCTACCTGATGTTTATTCGCGATTTGGATGACAGCGACAATCTTCGCGCAAAGGAGGCCGCCATGCTCGGCCTGCCTTACCAAAGTATTTTTGCCCCTAAGGTTTCGGTTGGTGAACACACCGTGGATGGCAAGCAGCTGAAATGGAGTGTTTTTCACGATTTCCCGGCGGCAAAAATGTATTCCGTTGTGCAGGAATGGGTGTTTCCTTTTATCAAAAACCTGCACGGCAACAAAAACAGTGCTTATTCCCGCTTCATGGATGATGCCATTTTTAAACTGCCCACCCCGTTGCTTTTGTCAAAGGTTGTGGATTCTCTGGATGAAATTTACAGGTTGATGAATGAATCACAGGCCGTCGATGCCCGTGGTGACATATATGAGTATATGACATCAAAACTCAATTCAAACGGGCTTGCCGGTGCCTTCAGAACGCCCCGCCACATCATAAAAATGATGGTGGAGCTTATGGAACCGAAGGCAGATGAAGTTATCTGTGACCCTGCCTGCGGCACCTCCGGCTTTCTTGTGGCGGCAGGTGAATACCTGAAAGAAAAGCGCAGGGAAGAAATCTTTTTCAATAAGCAGAAAAAAGACCACTATATGAACCATATGTTCCACGGCTACGATATGGACAGAACCATGCTCCGCATAGGCGCCATGAACATGATGACCCACGGC
>JAZRWZ010000268.1:0-2384 GCA_045599985.1 Acutalibacteraceae bacterium
CATACACCGCAGGCAGGCTGTTCAGCATGCTTCTGTAAACATTATTGATGGCATTCCATGTGGCGCGGCCCACAATGCCATCCGCCGTCAGACCGTATTGCTTTTGGAATGCCGTAACCGTGCGCAGGGTGGCGGGGCCGAATATGCCGTCCGCATCCAATGCGGGAATGGCGTCATCAAAATCGGCAATGAATTTCAGGTAATACTGGATAATCCGCACCTCATTGCCTCTGTCCCCCTGCCGGATGGCCTCACTGTATTGCCGCTCCACCTCCGCGTAGGTGATGCCCTCGCTGTAAAGCTCCGCCACCCGCTTCACGGCGTTGTAGATGCGCTTGATGGCATACCATGTGGATTTGCCCACCAGTCCATCCGCCGTCAGATTAAATATTCTTTGGAACTCCAGCACCGCATTGCGGGTGCTTTGGTCAAAAATACCGTTGACATTGGGGATTTTCGGAATGGAGGGGAAATTGGATGCTATCCGGTTGAGCTCCCGCTGAATGGTGCGCACCTCCTCCCCCGCGCTGCCAAGGCGATAGATTTCCCCTTTATAGGTTGGGCTCACATTTTTGACCGGGGCGTTTTTTACCAGATTGATATCATTGCCGTAGTAGTGCTTCAGTATTTCCAGGGGCGTGTACCCTTTGTTGGCTAAATCCACCGTGCCCCATTGGGACATACCGGCGCAGGTGGTGCCGTTGCCGCTGCAGTACTCCGCATAATAAGGCTGAATCTGATTGCCCTTGGTGATATAGTCATTGAAAAGCTCATCCACCAGCTTGCTGATGTTTTCAAAAATGGTTCTGCCTTTGTAATAGGCCTGGTCGTAGGAGGTGGAATTGGTGATATCAAAGGGGTAGCCCTGACTGGGGTAATGCTCGGTATAAACCCGATTCAAGGCCAATGAAACCTGCGCATAAATGTTGGCGCGCAGGGAATTTTCGGGCCAGGTGGGATAAACCTCACTGGAGGCTACATTCTTGATATAATCGGCAAAAGGCACGGTCACATTCTCCGCATTCGATTTCGGCGTGCCTAAATGCACCGTTATGGTTTGGGGTATAACCGGTGTTGACATAATGCTTGCTTCCTTTCCGTATCAATCGGCAGGGATGCTTCGGTACGGTTTTTCCGGCTATTCGGAATGAATGGGAAGGCACTCAACCGGTGCCTCCGCGCCTCACCGCTTTCTAAAATACACCCTGCCGCCTTGTTTCTTAAATTGCTTACAGTTCCGGCTCGGGAATTTCGGAATCGGCGCTGCCGTTATTATGGGTGCCCGCCACATCGGCAAACAGATTCACCGGCTGCACGGACTGCACACCCGGAAAAACCGGCACATTGGTAAACAGCGCCCTGTGGTACCCGGGGTGCTCCACCAGCACCGTGTAGGCGGCAAAACGGGCAGCCGAGCCGCCTTTTGTCAGGGAATAATCCTTGGGCGGCGCAGGTAATTCAAAGGGGCCTGTTTTGCCGTTGACATCCGTGTAGCCGTTAAAACAAATTACATTTCCGCTTTTGAGCGGTGCCATCACAATCACCTTGGCGCTGTTTACGCCGAACTCGGAATCCCATGCATACACATCCACACTCATGGAACCTTTTTCGCTGTTTTCCTCCAAAAACTCGTGTAAATCCGCGCAGGTTTTGGCTGCCTCCCCCTCCTGCGAAGCACAGGACTTGTTCATATTTTGCAGCATTTCGGCAGCCTCACAATACACCTGCTGCTCCTGCGTTTCCTCCGGCTGCGCTTTTTCGGCACAGTTTTGTTTCTCCTCTTTTTGGGAAACCTCGCTCACCTTCTGCACCTCCTGTTCCGGTGCGGGAGGTTTGCCCTTTTTACTCAGGTTCAGCATCTCCCGTTTATACTGCTCTATCATTTCATCCAAATCTCTGTTGCCCATACATCGTAACCCCCTGTTTTTTCAAATGCGATTTGCTGTTTTCAGTATATTCGGGGAAACGGGAATTGGTGACCGAATTCCGGGATAATGCAGAAAAAAACACCCTGCTTGAGCAGGGCGGTTTCATATTGAAATAAGTTGATTCTCTTCATTGAGATTTCGCAATTCCACATCAAACAATCGAGTAGGGCGGATTTTCTCCGCCCTCTCACACCACCGTGCGTGCCGTTCGGCACACGGCGGTTCGGTTCTCTGTCACATATTGTTTCAACGCTTCTGCTTTTTCGAATCTGTGACTTCCTGCATTTGACCTCATATACGTTTCGGTTACTTTGCATATCAATTCTGAGCAGAACATCTTTTGTTATGCGATATCGAACCGTTCAGCCCTTCCCATATTCCTATGGTACTATGCCCTCTGCTGACTTCTTGCAGTTCGTTGTTACTGTGTCGGCTATGGAATTACTATTTCCTCCA
>JAZRWZ010000269.1:0-5114 GCA_045599985.1 Acutalibacteraceae bacterium
TTATTCGGATATTTCGTAGGAATTCCAGCCGCAGCGGCGGTATTCATGGGGATAGGGCATGATTCTTCGCACAATGGAGGCCATTTCGGTACTCAGGCAGTTATATTCCACTTCTTTTCCGCACCATCCTGCCGTGGCGGAAACATCCATTTTATACACATAGCGGGGCAGATGGTCCCATGTGGTTGCCAGCATACCGAACAAAGCATTGTCCTTTGCCGTTTGCGCAAGGGCGTGAATATTGGAGGGCTTGTCCCAGGGTGCCGTCAGCACATCGAAGCCCTGCTCCTTGAAGAAAAGGGAGCTTGGCAGATTGGGAACATCGGCGGAATATTGCCAGTCCGCAATGATAATGCGCTTATCAAGCCGGGGAATAGCCAGATGAGTCGTCTGCCCTTTTGTTTGTGAAAGGTCCAACTTCACACCTATATTTTGCCATTTCTCTTTTTCCAGTAGTTGGTCACCCCAGATGATGGGCCGTCTGCCCGCTGCGGCAAGTTCCTCCGTTATGCTGTTGAGATAGGAGGCAAAAAGCTCATGCTGCTCATGCTCACGGCAGTAACAGCAGGAGGCAAAGGAGCGGGACTCGTCACAGCCCAGATGGAAGAATTCTCCGGGGCCGAAAAGTGCTGTCAGCTCCTCCCTCATCTTCCGAAGCAGTTCAAGGGATTCGGGGTTGGTAACACACCATGTCCACCCATCCGGCTCAAACAAAAGCGCCTTTGCGGGATTCTGATCCAGCACAACATGCCTGCCGAAGCATTCCCGCGCCTGAGCGGCATGCCCCAGGTGGTTGAGCATGGGCACCGGCTCCATACCGAGAGAACGAATCAAATCAATCAGCGGCTTTAACTCCTCCGCCGTGTAGGAATATTCCGGCCAGCTGAGTTCCTTCATGCACTCGTAGCGGAAGGTACCCCAGAATTCCAGTATCACATGGGTGAATTTCAAAAAGCCCGCCAAGCGGATGGCCTTTTCAATCAGCATAAGGTCCGTTTCGGGAAATACGCAAAAATGAATCATTCTGACCGTCAGCGCCGGGCGGTCAGTGACTTTCACGCAAGGCAGCAGGAATTGATTCTCTCTGGTGGGAATAATCAGCTGCAGCAGGGTGTAAAAGGCGTAAATAAATCCCTGTGTATCGTTGGCGGCAATCGAAATGCCGTTTTCGGTTATGCAAAGAACATATTTTTCGCTTGCGGGACAGGGTTCGCAGACAGCCTCCCCCATAACGCCGCAAAAGGCGTTCATGCCGCAGGAATCCTCAAAAACGATTTTGCCCGCACCGCAGGTAAAACGGTTCCAAAGCCCCTGCAATTCATACTTTTGTTTCCCGTCAAGCGTGCTGCAGCCCACAAGAAGTTTGTTTTCCATGTTCAGCAAAAACTGACCGGGGCGGGATTCCGACGAAAATGGCTCGGGAATAATCTGCCGCGTGTATAGTTTCATATTGACCCTCCGAAAATTCAAAAAAGTTCTGTTTTCGTTCATTCAATAACCAAAGCCGCAATTTTGAACGGGTAAATCCACGGCAAAACCGGCGATGTGCACCGGGCGTTATTTCATAATAATGGAGCGGAACGAATCCTCCATTCCCGGCTCCGTAATGCGGAACACACGGCAGCCGTGAGGTTCCACGGTTTCGGTAAAATCACCGAGAGATTGGCCCCGGCATTCGCGGCTCCGAAATTCAAACACCGTTTTCCCCTTGGCGCATGGCACGGTAACCTGCATTTCCCGGTTACACCAGTTGATGACCGCCACGGTATGCACGCCGTTTTCGGTGCCGAAATCCAGCAGAGCCGGCCTTTCGTTTTCCATCAAATCAAGGGGCTTCGCCGCTCTGCTGTTTATGGGATAACAGCTTTGCAGCAAATCAAGCTGCCACTCTTTGAGCAGTGCCATCTTATCGGAGAACATCATCGCCCCGCCGGTGGCGGCCATGGCCGTTACATAGGTTTGCAATTCCTTATGATTGCGGGAGCAGGGGCGGCGGCAAAACGCATCCTCCTCCCCGGCGGTGCGCACAATCAGACAATCCCCGTCATTCCAAAACAGCCTGCCGTTCATCCAGTACCGTTTTATCACACGGCCGAAAATCTGCGGCAGGGAGTCCCAATGGTCAAACACATCGGCACTTGTGCGCATGCCGTCCACCATGCCCAAGGCGGCCCAAAAGGGCATATTACAGCCCAATAAAAATACAGAATCCCCTGCCGCTTCCCGCACAAGGGAGAGACATTTGCGAAGATTCTTCAGGGAATTAAACCGGGAATCGGCATATTTTCCCGGGCAAAGGGAATCGGAAATGATATCCATTTTGATAAAGCCGATATGCCATTTCTCCGTAAAGCGGCGCACCACGCTTTTCAGGTAATCACACGGGGCATCCTGCGAAAAGTCAAAACAAAACCGACCGTTTCCGTCCCTCATGGGCGCACCGTCATTCCCCTTCACAAACCAATCCGGGTGCTGTTCAAATACTCTGCTGTTTTCGGCGGCACCCAAAGGGCAGAACCAGATGCCGGGTACAAAACCCTTTTGCCGGATGTATTCCGTCAGATTCTCCATTCCGGTGAACTTTTCGTTTTCATTCCAGTCGCCCCATGCGTCATACCAGCCGTCATCCGTTTGAATATACCGCACCGGCAGACGCTCCCGGTTTTTAAAAAACCAATCGGTATTCTCTTTTACCGCCTTCGGGGTGACATCGTTTTTGTAGTAATACCACGAGCAATGACCCACGGGCACCTCAAAGCGGGGCGGCGGAACATCATTTATTCGTGCCGTCAGATTGCCGAACACCGGCAAAGCCTCCGTCATATCGCCGCAGGGGCCGATATACAGCCAGTCGGAAATAAGGGTTTCCCCCTGCTTTACGGTGTGCCCCTCCCACACCTGAGCGGCGGTAAACACGCCGTCCCCGCATACCTCCACCGTGGTAAAGGATTGGTGATTGGTTACAAAGCCGAACAAGCCGTTTCCCGTCTTATAACGGATTGCGGCAAAATCGGAGGACAGAACCCGGCTGCCCCAAAAGAGGGATACCAGCTCCGTTTCCGCTTTCATATCACCCACGGGTATGCCGCGGCAGTAATGGGGGCGATTTACCAAAGCCCTTTCGGGCAGAGAGGCCATCTGCAAAGTGAGGGCGTTAAAGCTGTTCACCGAAGGGATATCTTCGCCGTTATTGGTAAAAGCGGTGCGGATGAGCAGGCCCTCCCCTTCGGGAACAAAGGTAACAGCCACATTGCCGCACCGGGCCACGCCGTCGTGAAGGCTCCATTCGCCTTGTGCCCCGGCATACAGGGTGCTGCGGTGAGGCCCCGTGTATATTAGCTCCGCGCCGAGTTTTTCGGCATACAGGCTGCCGTCATCACATCTCAAACAAAGATTGCCCTTTTCCAGAGTCACCTGCATACCGAATCACCCTGCTTTCTCTTTCGTATCATTCATATTCCTCAGTATATCACATGTTTTCCCATTTTGACATACCCGTTTTTTATTTATGCTCTTCAAAAAATGCCGTGGTATTTCGCAGGGAAACATGATAAAATACTGTCATAGAATGCTATTTGCCCGTTTATGGGACTTGTCATGTGATAGTATGGATTCAAAAGATGATTGAAAAAGGAGCCGTATATGAAGTTTTTACACATTGCCGACCTGCATCTGGGAAAGCGGATGAACGATGTGAACCTGCTGGAGGACCAAATCCACATTCTGCGGCTGATATCGGATATTGCAGAAGCGGAAGCGGTGGACGGCATACTGATTGCGGGTGATATTTATCAGCAATCCGCCCCCTCCTCCGAGGCGGTAACGGTTTTCAGCAATTTTGTGTGCCGGATGGTGAAAAGCGGCATCAAGGTGTTTGCCGTCAGCGGCAACCATGACTCCGACCAGCGGGTCTCCTATTTTTCTCCCCTTGTTCGTCAGGCGGGGGTCTACATCAGCGAAAAATTCGAAGGAACCCTGCAGCAATTCACCCTGCAGGATGAATACGGGGACATTACCGTTTCTCTGCTCCCCTTTCTGCGCCCCATTCATGCGAGAAAATGTTTTCCCGAAGAAACCGTCAACACAACACAGGAGGCAGTGGCTGCCGTGCTGGCCCACTCGGATCTGGATACATCAAAACGAAACATTCTGCTGTGCCACCAATTTGTAACGGGGGCGCAGACCTCCGATTCCGAGGAGCACAGCCTGGGCGGGCTGGATAACGTTGATGCAGCATTGTTTGATGCCTTCGATTATGTGGCGCTGGGGCACATCCACAGGCCCCAGAAGATGGGGCGCGACACCCTGCGCTACGCGGGTTCTCCCCTGAAATACTCGTTATCCGAGGCCAATCAGAAAAAGAGCGTCACCCTTGTAACCGTGGGCAAAAAAGGGAATGTTACCGTTTCCGAAAAGCAACTGACACCCCTGCACGATGTGCGCGAGGTGGAAGGCTTCCTGCCGGATATTATGAAAATGCCCTACTCCGAGGATTATGTGCGGGTTACCGTTCATGATGAAATCGTGGCACCCGATGCCAAGGTAACCGTTGCCACCGTGTTCCCCAACATGATGAAATTTGCGGTGAGCAACTCCAAAACCAAGGTGGACATTGATGTTCTGGCCAAGGCGGAAATGGAGAACAAAACCGTAACGGAAATGTTCATTGACTTTTTCCGCCTGCAATCCGACGGCACCGACCCCGACAAAGAACTGCTGGAAGCATTCAAACAAATTTTGAAAGAATCGGAGGATGAGAGTCATGAAACCCGTTAAATTGATACTTTCCGCCTTCGGCCCCTATGCCGGGGAAACCGCCGTCAGCTTTCACCAAAAGGGACTGTTTCTGATTACGGGCGATACCGGTGCAGGCAAAACCACCATTTTTGATGCCATCAGCTTTGCCCTGTACGGTGAGGCCTCCGGAGGCAACACCCGCCGTTCCACCAAATCCTTCCGCTCCGATTACGCCCCGGAAGAGGTGAAAACCTTTGTGGAATACTTCTTCGAACACAAGGGCAGGCAATACCGCGTTAAGCGCACCCCCGACACCGTAAAAAGAGATGCCGCCGGCAAAGGAACAAGCCGACCGGGCACCGCCGAATTTGAAGAAC
>JAZRWZ010000270.1:0-23971 GCA_045599985.1 Acutalibacteraceae bacterium
TGATATTCGACGGCTTTATGAAGCAGCTGCACGAAAACGCCATGTACGACACCGGTGCCGATGTGAAATTCGGCGATAAGCTTCTTGTCCTCTCCACCTGCAACTACCACACCAAAGACGGCAGATTTGTTGTTGTGGCGAAAAAGGTGAAATTTTTTTAACCAATATATGCCATGTTTCCCGAAATTGAAGCTTTTTATGAAAACGAAGAAAACAGAAAAGCATTTGAAGAATGGATGAAATCAGAAAATGCAGATAACCAGTCCGCTTAAAGCAAATAGGGCAGGCACCGGAAATCAAATCCGAGCCTGCCCGTCTTTCTTATTTATGCTTGTACCTCTTGTGAATTTTGCTGTGAGAAATGACTAATCCGAACGTTTCACCCACTTGGAGTAAAAAGTTCGGATTAAAATCATTTGGCGGAGAGTAAGAGATTCGAACTCTTGATACCGTTTTAGCAGTATACACGATTTCCAATCGTGCTCCTTCGACCAACTCGGACAACTCTCCGTAGATGCTCAAATTTGTTTTCTTATTCAAATCAGCAAGGGGTATTATAAAGGATGAATTGAAAAAAATCAAGCCCTTTTTCAAAAAAATATCAAATTATATTTTTTGAAAAATATCAAATTATAGCACCTTTTTCACTGCCGTAGATTTCACGGAGGATTCTGTCATAATTCTTTCCGTCCCCGCCATAAAATAGTAGGGATTAAAAAGGGAGGAAAAACAGGCAATGGAAAGTGAAAGAGTATATACAAAGCCCCTGTCGGAATCATCCGTGAATATCCCCCGTGAGGAAAGGCGGCGGAGCGGTGCATCGCCGGAGCCGAAGCCCGCTAAGGGGGATGCATTGGCAAAACTGCTGGTGCTGCAGTGCGTTATCACTGCGGCGGCGGTGGGGGCTGTGCTGCTGATGAAGGCTGTCAGCCCCGGAATGTACGGCCGGTTTCAAAATGCCTACCGTGCTTCAATGGAACACAGCATGAGTGTAGGGCAGGTGTGGGGCGAGCTGCGGCAAAAAGCGGAATATGTGCTGCAAACCTATATCCGTGAGGAGGATGCCGTGCAAACCTCGGCCAAGGTAATTGAACCGAAAACGGAACCCGCCACGGCACTGGAAACCGCTTGCCGTGCCGCAGGGGAAACACTGGCGGAGGGGGAGATTACCGCCAGCGGCGGCGCGGACCTGGATGGGGAGGAGGCCGCCGCAGGCACATCCTTTGCGGATTACACGGTGAATGAATTCCCGGCAATGCCCGTTGCCGCCTCGCGGATTTCATCCGGCTTCGGTTACCGCACCAATCCCATCAGCGGCCGCTACGGCTTTCACACGGGTATTGATTTGCCTGCCGATGAGGGAACGCCCATTGCCTGCGTTTTCTTTGGCGTTGTGGAGGAAGCGGGGGAGAACGATACCTGGGGCAAGTATGTGCTTGTACGCCATTCGGACTCCCTGCAAACCTATTATTGCCACTGCACGCGGCTGCTGGCGCAAAAGGGCACGGTGGTGCGTAAGGGTGAAACCATGGCGCTGGTGGGCTCAACGGGGTGGTCCACCGGGCCCCATCTGCATTTTGAGGTGCGCATAAACGGCCTGCGGGTGGACCCGGCGCTGCTGCTGTTCGGTGAGCGCAGCAGCGAAAGGGCATAAAAATATATTATGCAATAACCGGGGTTGAGAGAAAGAACGGGTGATGCGATATGGAATTTACGGTGGGCAAAACCCGGGTCAGAATCGGTTTTGCCTTTGCCGCCACAATCACGCTGCTGCTGATGCTGGATGGCGACGGCACCTGCGCATTGGCTCTGGCTGCCTGCATTCTGCACGAGTGCGGGCATCTGGCGGCTATGCTTACGGTGGGGGAACGCCCCTGCGCCGTGCATTTTTCCTGCTGCGGCATGCGCATAGAAACCGACGGGGTGGCGGGCAGATTTTCCCGGGAAATGTGGATTATCCTGAGCGGCCCTTTTGCAAATCTGTCGGCGGCGGCACTGCTGCGGCTGCTGGCGGCTTCGGCAGGGGGAGAAAACCTGCAAACGGCAATCTCGGTGAACCTTGCCCTGGCCGCCTTCAATATGCTGCCCTGCCTGCCGTTGGATGCGGGGCGGGGGCTGGAAGCGGTGCTGAGCCTTTCCATGGGTGCCGAGGGGGCGCACCGCACCATGGAGAAGGTGACGGCCCTGATGTTGATTCCTCTGTTTGCCGGGGGCACGGCGGTGTTTGTTTTTTGCCGTTATAATTTTACCTTGCTTGCCGTGGCGGCCTATATCGGGGTTCTTCTGATAAGTAAAAAGGATTCGGGTTCCTTTTGACTAAAAAGCGGTTGCCAAAACCGTCAATATAGGGTAAAATATCTTGATATGTTTTTGTAAGGAGATTTTGCCTATGTTCCCCAAGGCGCTCGAAAACACGCTGCTCAAGGTGCAAAAGCCCGGCCGCTACACCGGCGGCGAGCTCAACAGCGTGGTAAAAGATAAAAACAAAGTGGATGTGCGCTTTGCCTTCTGCTTTCCCGATACCTATGAAATCGGCATGTCCCATCTGGGTATGAAGATTCTGTATTCCCTCATCAACGCCCGTGAGGATGCCTGGTGCGAGCACGTGTTTGCCCCCTGGGTGGATATGGAGGAGCAGATGCGCCAAAACAACATCCCTCTTTACGCTCTGGAGAGCGGGGATGCCATCCGTGATTTTGACTTCATCGGCTTTACCATGATGTATGAGCTGTGCTATACCAACATTCTCAATATGCTGGATTTGGCGGGTGTGCCCCTGCGCTCCGCCGACAGGCACGGCCTTTCTCCCCTTGTGGTGGGCGGCGGCGCCTGCGTGTGCAACATTGAGCCCATGGCGGATTTCTTTGACCTGACCATGCTGGGTGACGGGGAAGAGGTTATGAACGAGCTGATTGACCTTTATAAGATTCACAAGGCCAAAGGCTCTTCTAAAAAGGAATTTCTGAAGGAGGCGGCACAAATCCCCGGCGTTTATGTGCCCTCCCTCTATGACGTGGATTACAATGAGGATAACACCGTAAAAAGTATTACCCCCCGTGACGGCGCTCCCGAAAAGGTGGTGAAGCGTGTGGTGAAGGATCTGGACACCATGTTCGCTCCTTCCTCCTTTGTGGTGCCCTTTATTGAGGTGGTGCACGACCGCACCACGGTGGAAACCTTCCGCGGCTGTATTCGCGGCTGCCGTTTTTGTCAGGCCGGGTTCCTGTACCGCCCCCTGCGGGAAAAATCCCCCAAGGTGGTGGAGGAGCAGTGCCGTGCCATCTATGAAAGCACGGGTTATGATGAAATTTCCCTTTGCTCCCTTTCCACCAGCGATTACAAGGGATTGCCCGATTTATTGAACTCCATGCTGGAGTGGACCATTCCCCAAAAGGTGAATGTGGCTCTGCCCTCCCTGCGGGTGGACAACTTCCCCCAGGAGTTGATGGAAAAAATCAACGCCGTGCGCCGCAGCGGGCTGACCTTTGCCCCCGAGGCAGGCACCCAGCGTTTGCGTGACGTTATCAATAAAAACATAACCGAGGAAGAGGTGCTGACCACCGTTGCCCGGGCTTTTAGCGGCGGCTGGACGGCAGTGAAACTCTACTTCATGATCGGTCTGCCCACCGAGACGGACGAGGATATTAAGGGGATAGCCGATCTGGCGCAGGCCGTGGTGGATGAATTCTATAAGAACCCCGACAAGCCCAAGGGCCGGGGGGTGAATGTGAGCATCAGCGTGGCATCCTTGGTGCCCAAGCCCTTTACACCTTTCCAGTGGGAGCCTATGAGCACCCCCGATGAAATCGTTGCCAAGCAGCAAACCCTGATGAGCTTTATCCGCTCCCGCAAAATCAGCGTTGGCCGCCATCAGCATGACACCAGCTTTTTGGAGGGCGTGTTTGCCCGGGGTGACAGACGGCTTAATAATGTAATAGAAGCCGCCTGGCGCAAGGGCTGCAAATTTGACAGCTGGGATGACCAACTGAAGTTGGATGCCTGGAACGAGGCCTTTGCCGAAAACGGCGTTGACCCCTATTTCTACACGGCAAGAACCCGCTCCTATGAGGAGGTTATGCCGTGGGACCACATGAATTGCGGCATTACCAAGCAATTCCTGATTCGTGAAAATCAAAAGGCGCACAGGGCCGAAACCACGCCCTGCTGCCGTGAAAAATGCGCAGGCTGCGGTGCGGCTGCCATCAATGGAGGTGTTTGCGGTGAAACCGGTAAGAGTGTGGTTTAAAAAGACGGGGCTGGCCGTGTATATCTCCCATCTGGATTTGAACCGCTGCTTTCAGCGGGCAGTGATTCGTGCCGGCATCCCTCTGTGGTATACCGAGGGATTCAACCCCAAGCCCTATCTGAATTTTCTCAATCCTCTTGCTTTGGGGCAGGAGGGGCTTCGGGAGCCTCTGGATATCCGCATTGAGGGGGATATCACACTTGAAGAGATTAAAAGCAGATTGTCTGCCGTGATGCCCGACGGCATTGAGATTACCGATGTGACGGAGCCCGTAATGAAAACGGCTCAAATCACTTTGGCCGCTTATACCCTTACCGTTACCTTTGCCACAGAGGGCGAGGCCGTGGGCTTTGGCGCATTTGTTGAGCACTGTCTGGCAGGCGGAGAACTGATAGCGGAGAAAAAGAGCAAGCGCGGCGTAAAAACCGTGAATCTTTGCGAAATGATTCTGCGCTTTGTGCCCACGGTGCAGGGGAATACCGTTACGGTGGATGCCCTGCTGCCCACCGGCAGCGCATTAAGCCTGAATCCCGAACTGGTGCTTTCCGCTTTGGAGGCGGAGGTGGCGGCGGAGCCCGTCAGCACAAAAATCTCCCGCACGGGTCTGTTTACCGCCGGGCAGGAAGCATTTGTATGATTTCGGCCCGATAAAAAAGAAGTTTTTTGCCGCTTCATTCTTTTTGCCTGAAATAATAAAAAAAGACTTGCATTTGTCGGAATGATGTGGTATAGTATTCAAGCATTTGTATCCGTCAAAAGCGGCTTCGGCTCTCTAAGACGGGGTTTAATGCCAAAAACATTAAAGCGGGTGTTCCTCTTTCAACGCGGTTTGTTACGAACATCTGAAAAAATTCGGAGGAAAATAAAATGGATGCACTCAAACTCATCGCACAGGACTCTATCAAGACAGAGGCCCCCAAAATCGTAATCGGTTCCACAGTAAAAGTTCACGTTAAGATTCGTGAAGGCAACAAAGAGAGAATTCAGGTTTTTGAAGGTATCGTAATCGCCCGCCGCGGTTCCGGTGTTTCCGAGACTTTCACCGTTCGCCGCGTTTCCTACGGCGTAGGCGTAGAAAGAGTATTCCCTGTTCACTCCCCCAATGTTGTTAAGGTTGAGCTTGTCAGATACGGCCGCGTTCGCAGAAGCAAGCTGTACTACCTGAGAGACAGAGTTGGTAAGGCTGCCAAGGTTAAGGAACTCATCGTCAAAGAGAAATAAGTCAATGCGAGGGTGTAACAAATTTTTTTGTTACACCTTCTTCTGCATTTATGGGAAATTTGCTTTCAGATGACGAGGGTGAAAAAATGAACACCGTTGAAGAATATTGGGTGCCCTTCGACCAACCGGCAGAACCGCCAAAGGTGCCCGAATCCCCCGGAAAACCGCCGAAAAAGAAGAAAGCATCCGACACCGCGGCCGATATGATACTGGATTTTTTTGAATCCGCCAAAACCGCCGTTATCATTGTGATGCTGCTTTTTCTTTTTGTGTTCCGCGTGGTCGGCGTGGAGGGCGGCTCCATGCTGCCGACATTTCACAACGGGGATTGGCTCGCCGTAACCGCCATGAATGTTTCGCCTTTCAAACGGGGCGATGTGGTGGTGATTACCCAGCCGTGGGAGCGGGATGTGCCCATTATCAAACGGGTAATCGGTGTGGGCGGCGACACGGTGGATATTGACTTTGCAGCAGGCACCGTTACCGTAAACGGTGAAACACTGCGGGAGGATTACACCAACACCCCCACCAACCTGAGCTACGATGTTGCGTTTCCCGTCACCGTGCCGGAGGGCATGCTGTTTGTGATGGGGGATAACCGCAACGATTCGCTGGACAGCCGCTCTTCGCAAATCGGTTTTGTGGATGAGCGTTATGTACTGGGCAAAACCGTGTTCAGAATATTTTCACGCAAATAAATTTTCGGATATATGAAGGAGGCAGAATGATGTTTAAAGGCAGCGCAGCGCAGAACAAAATCGCAACCTTCTGCTTTGAGATTCTTTCCATTTTCGGCATGGCGGCCATAGCCATTGCTTTTTGCTTCACATTCCTGTTCCGCACTGTTGTGGTTGACGGCGGCTCCATGAACCACACCCTGTACGACAAGGACAGGCTGATTATCACAGCCGGTATCGGCAAGCCGGAGTACGGCGACATTGTGGTGATTTGTCAGCCCAATGTGCTGGAAAAAACGCTGATTAAGCGCGTGATTGCCACCGGCGGCCAGACCATTGATATTGATTTTAACACCGGCGCGGTCAAGGTGGACGGCAATGTGCTGGATGAGCCCTACATAGCCGACCCCACCACATTGAGTGAGGGCATGACCTTCCCTCAAACGGTGCCGGAGGGATATGTATTTGTGATGGGCGATAACCGCCTACACTCCACCGACAGCCGTTCCCCTTTGGTCGGCATGATTCGGGAAGAATATGTTATGGGCCGGGTGGTTGCCAGAATGGCCCCCAATTTTGATCTTCACGTGGCGGAAATAGACAGATGAATGAAAAAGGTACGGTTCAGTGGTTCCCCGGCCATATGGCGAAAACCCGAAGACTGATAAAAGAAAACCTGAAGCTGGTGGACGGCGTTTGTGAACTGGTGGATGCCCGCATCCCCGAAAGCAGCCGCAACCCGGAGCTGGACTCCATTGTGGAGCGCAAGCCCCGCATTGTGCTGCTCAACAAATGCGATCTGGCCGATGAAAAGGCCACCGCCGCCAAAATCAGGGAATTAAAAGCCAGGGGCATTACGGCTCTGGCCGTGGATTGCCGCAGCGGCAAGGGGCTTGACCGATTCCCCGCCGCCGTGCGTGAGGCACTGCACGATAAAATTCAACAAAATGAAGAACGGGGCATGGGAGGCAAGGCTCTGCGCATTATGGTGGTGGGCATTCCCAACACCGGCAAATCCTCCTTCATCAACCGCATGGCGGGCAAGTACCGCGCCAAGGTGGCGGACAAGCCCGGTGTTACCACCAGCAACCAATGGTTTGCCATCGGTTCCGGCATTGAACTGCTGGATACCCCCGGCGTGCTCTGGCCCAAGTTTGAGGACCCCGAGGTGGGCTTCAAGCTGGCCTTTACCGGCTCCGTAAAAGACGAAATACTGGATACGGAGGAAATCGCCGTGCGCCTGCTGGCGGTGATGCAGCGCCATTATGCCGACCGTTTGGCGGAGCGCTATAAAATCACCGATTTTGAAGAGCTGATGCCCTATGAATTACTGGAGCTGATTGCCAAAAAACGGGGCATGCTCATCAGCCGCGGTGAGGCAGATACCATGCGTGCTGCCGTGATGCTGCTGGATGAATACCGGGGCGGCAAGCTCGGCAGAATTACTCTGGAATAATACCCAAAGGAGTAAACATTATGCGAAAAAAACTCGGAATTATTCTTGCCGTTATTCTGGCCTTTGATGTGGTTGCCATGGGCGTGGTGCTGGTTAACCGCGGCGTGGAGGCCAATGCCGGTGTTTCGCCGGAGCAGACGGCGGCGGAGCAGACCACGGCACCCCTGATTACCAAGGTCAGCTTTGTGGCCGTTGGCGATAACCTGATTCACGACACCGTTTATGAGCAGGCTGAGAACCGCGCCAACGGGGAGGGCTACGATTTTTCCTATGCCTACTCCAACATTGCGGATTACATCGCCAAACCCGACATTGCCATTCTCAATCAGGAAACCCTGATTTCCACCGAGCATCAGGTTTCCAGTTATCCCTGCTTCAATTCTCCCGAAGAGGTGGGAGAAGAGATGATGAAAATCGGCTTTGATGTGTTTAACATCGCCACCAACCATTCTCTGGATAAAGGGGAGAGCGGCCTGATTTCCACCATCAATTACTGGAAGCAGAAAGGGCAGATTACCACCGGCGCTTACCTGAATCAGGCGGATTTCAAAATCCCCACCAAAACGGTGAACGACATCACTTTTGCCTTTTTGGGCTTTACCGAGCAGACAAACGGTCTGAGCCTGCCTGCCAACTCTGAGGTGGTGCTTGTGCATCAGGAGGATGAAGCACTGCTGCAGGCGAAAATCGCCGAGGCCAAAAAAATAGCCGATTGCGTGATTGTGAACGCCCACTGGGGTGAGGAATACACCCATACCCCCAATGATATGCAAAAGAATATGGCACAGAAGCTGGCCGACTGGGGCGTGGATGTGGTAATCGGTACCCATCCCCATGTGATTCAGCCCGTGGAGTTCATCACCTCCACCGACGGTGCTCACCAGATGCTGGTGGCCTATTCCCTTGGTAACTTCATTTCGGCGCAAAACAGAGCCCCCCGTATGCTGGGCGGTATGCTCAACTTTAATATCGTAAAGAACAATTCCACCGGCAAAATCAATGTGGAGGATGTCAGGTTCAGCGGCACCGTGACCCACTACGGTTCCGGCTGCAGCAATATCCGCGTGTATCCCTTAAGCGAATACACCGATGATCTGGCACAGAGCCACGGTGTGAAAAATAAGGATTCCGATTTCAGCCTGACTTATCTGAAAGAACTGCTGGCGGAAGTGGTGGATGCCGCATTTTTGGCGGCATAATGACAAAAAGGCTGTGTCCCTTATTAAACAGAAAGGGTGTTCAGCCGTAAAACGGAAGAAAAGCGGTGTTTTCTGTCAGCAAGCTGTTGCACATGAATGAAACATCGCTTTTTTGTTATCTGCGGGATTTTTGTTTGCACATACTTTTTTGCGAAGAATTGTATCGGTTCGGTTCCGCATATTCTTTTTGCCTGAAGGGAGAAGAAAGAATGGATTGGTTTCAATATGAAAAGCAGGCCGCGGAAGACGGCTATTCCGTCATTTGCGGTGTGGATGAGGCCGGGCGAGGGCCTTTGGCCGGGCCCGTATACGCGGCGGCGGTGATTCTGCCCATGGGCTGTGAAATCGAGGGTCTGAACGACTCCAAGAAATTAAGCGAAAAAAAGAGAGATGCGCTCTTTGATGTAATCAAGGAGAAAGCAGCGGCATGGAGCGTTGCCTCGGCTTCCGTAGAGGAGATTGAAGAACTCAACATATTGCAGGCTACCTTTCTGGCTATGAGAAGGGCTGTGGAAGGTCTGCAGATTTCCCCGGAGCTGGCACTGGTGGACGGCAATCAGGCGCCGCCCATGCCCTGCGACGTGCGCACGGTCATCAAAGGGGATGCCAACAGCGCAAGCATTGCGGCGGCTTCCATTCTTGCCAAGGTGAGCAGGGACAGATATATGCTGGAGGTGGATGCAAAGGTGCCCCAGTATTGCTTTGCCAAGCATAAGGGCTACGGCACGGCGCTCCATTATGAAAAAATCAGGGAATTCGGTATTTCGGAGTATCACAGACCCTCATTCTTAAAGAAAATGAAGTGGTGAGTTATGAATCGGAATCATTCGGGACTTTGGGGTGAAATATTTGCCCAGCGGTATCTGCGTGACAGAAATATCAGGATTCTGAACACCAATTTTACCTGCCGCTTCGGTGAACTGGATATTGTGGCGGATAACGGTAAAGAAATCCTGATTGTGGAAGTGAAAACCCGCCGTTTGGATACTGCCATTCGCCCCATGGAGGCGGTAGATGAGCACAAGCAGCGCCGCATGACATCTGCCGCGCAGCTTATGCTGAAGTTTGTGGACGACAAACGCCCTCTTCGCTTTGATGTGGCGGAGGTGTATCTGAATGAGGATGACACCCTGCATCATATAAACTACATTGAAAACGCATTTTAGGTTATTTTTCCCTTTTTTACAGAAGGAGTACATCATGAACTTTTTCGATTTGCATTGTGACACGGCGGGAGAGTGTGCAAAGCAGGGACTTTCTCTTGCCGATAATGAGTTACAAATCAATTTGCGTAAAGGCGAATACCTTGACAAATGGGCACAGTGCTTTGCCATTTGGGTGCCCGACGAATATCGGGGCGAGGAGGCGGAACACTATTTTGACCGTGCCGCTGCCCATTTCAAAAAACAGATAGCCGAAAACAGTGGAAAAATAAAGCTGTGTAAGGAAAAATCGGATTTTGACGAAGCCATACGGCAGGGGGCATGCGCCGCGTTTCTCACTCTGGAGGGCGGCTCTGCTGCCTGCGGAAACGGGCGGCTGGAGAAACTGAAGCAAGACGGTGTAAAGTTGATTACCCTTACATGGAATGCCGAAAATGAGATTGCCGGCGGGTGTCAGGGGGCGGCTGACCAAGGCTTTACTCCAAGAGGGAAAGCGTTGGTCAAAGAGATGGAACGGCTGAATATCATTGCGGATGTATCCCACATCAACCGCACCTCCTTTTTTGAGCTGATGGCAATGGAAACATCCGTGCCGGTTGTGGCCTCTCACTCCGACTGTGCCGCTGTTCTCGAGCAAACAAGGAAGGAGAGCATCGATAAAACCTTTTCCCTGCGGCGGTCTTTAACGGATGAGCAAATCCGGCTGCTGATTGAGCGGGGCGGTCTTATCGGATTGAATTTCTGCGACTCCTTTTTGGGTGACCCGGGGGATGACGGTTTTGAGGCCGTTTACCGTCACATGGCTCATATTCTGGAGTTGGGCGGCGAGCATGTGCTGGCCGTGGGCAGTGATTTTGACGGCTGCAATATGAACAGCGAACTGGATTCCCTCGAAAAAATGCCTTCCCTTCGCACTTTTCTGGAGGATAAGGGACTGGACAAAGACCTTCTTGACAGAATCTTTTACGAAAATGCCCGGGAATTCTTTTTAAATGTTTTACAAAAGGGATAATTTGTGATATAATACTTGCCGATTTGTTCCGGCAAAAGCACAGATGCAAAGGATGGTTACTATGAATTATGTCAGCACAAGAAGCGATAAGTCATTCTTTACCGCTTCCCAGGCCATTACCAAGGGAATTTCTCCCGAGGGCGGCCTGTTCATTCCCGAAAAACTGCCCCAACTCTCTTTGAATGATATCAGGGAGATTGCCGCTCTGGATTATGTGGGCAGAGCCAAAAGAATACTTTCCCTGTTCCTCACGGATTTTACCGCCGAGGAAATCAATGCCTGCGTGGAGGGTGCTTACGGTACGGGCAGCTTTTCCGCTCCCGAGGTAGCGCCTCTTGCCTGCCTTGAGGACGGGCTCAACATTCTGGAGCTGTGGAAAGGCCCCACCTGCGCTTTCAAAGACATGGCTTTGCAGATTCTGCCCCGCCTGATGACCGTTTCCGCCGGCAAAACCGCCGAGGGCACCGAAATCGTGATTCTGGTTGCCACCTCCGGCGATACGGGCAAGGCCGCACTGGAGGGCTTCAAGGATGTGGAGCATACCCGCATTCTTGTATTCTACCCCAACGACGGCGTGAGCCCTATGCAGAAGCTGCAGATGTGCACCCAGGAGGGCGGCAATGTGGGCGTTTGCGCCATTGAGGGCAACTTTGACGATGCCCAGAGCGGCGTGAAAAAGATTTTCACCGATAAAGCCATCGGTGCCAAACTTGCCGAAAACGGCATGGCCTTCTCCTCCGCCAACTCCATCAACTGGGGCCGTCTGGTGCCTCAGGTGGTTTACTATGTATCCGCCTACTGCGATATGCTCAACCAAAACAAAATTGCTTTGGGTGATAAAGTCAATTTTGTAGTGCCCACCGGCAATTTCGGCAACATTCTGGCGGCATTTTACGCCAAAGAGATGGGTGTGCCCGTGAATAAACTGGTGTGCGCCTCCAACCAGAATTCCGTTCTTACCGAGTTCCTCACCACCGGTGTGTATGACCGCAACCGCAAGTTCTACACCACCATTTCCCCCTCAATGGATATCCTGATTTCCTCCAATCTGGAGCGTTTGCTTTATTACGCAGGCTCCTGCGAAAAGGTAAAGGGCTGGATGGCCGACCTTGCCGCAAAGGGCAGATATCAGGTGGATGACGAAACCTTTGCCAAAATTTCCGAAGTGTTTGCGGCAGGCTGCTGCAGCGATGACGAAACCAAGGCAACCATCCATAAGTTGTTCAACGAGCAGAATTACCTTTGCGATACCCACACCGCCGTGGCCGTGAAGGTATATTACGACTACCGCGAAAAAACCGGCGACAACACCCCCACGGTGATTGCCTCCACCGCAAACCCCTTCAAGTTCAGCAAGGCTGTGCTGGAGGCTGTGGCAGGCAGCGCCGAAGGTCTGGACGAGTTCCAAATGGTGGAAAAATTAGCCGAAGTAACGGGCAAGAGCTGCCCCGGGCCTTTGGCCAATCTGCGTGACAAGCAGGTGCGCTTCACCGATTGCTGCCAAAAGGACAGCTCCGCCATGGAAAAAGTCATTTTTGAAATGCTGGGCATCTGATTGCCGGGCTTTTATTTGAAGTCGGCGCCGATGTCGTACTTGAAGGTGGAACACTGGGTTTCCTTGCAGGTGCAGGCATCGGGGTTCTGCACTTCGATTTTGTCCGCCTTGCAGCCTGTGTCACCGCAATGGTACACGCAGTTTTTGGCGTGACAGCTGATGTCCTTGCTCTTATCGTTTTTCACGGATAACATCTCCTTTTTTCGGTATTTTCGGAGCCTTCGCTCCCGTTCTATTTTGACCCGTTCGTGTGCCCATTATTACAGGAAAGGATTGCAGCCATGGCTCTTTTTGCGATTGCGGATACCCACATCAGCCTGTCCACGGGCAAATCCATGACCGTGTTCGGCGGGTGGAGCAACTATGAAGAGCGGCTGAAAAAGAACTGGGAGGCCGTGGTAAAGCCCGAGGATACGGTTGTGATAGCGGGGGATGTTTCGTGGAGCCTTGATATGCGGGAAGGGCTGAAGGATTTTCAATTTTTAAATGACTTGCCCGGCCGTAAATTGCTGATGAAGGGCAATCACGATTACTGGTGGTCCACCAAGAAAAAGGCGGATGCTTTTTTTGAGGAAAACGGCCTCAACACCCTGCACATTCTGCACAATAATACCTACACAGAGGGGCAGTTTGCCGTGTGCGGCACCCGGGGCTGGTTCTTTGATGCCGAGAGTGATGCCGACCGCAAGGTGCTGCTGCGCGAGGTGGGGCGGCTCAAAATGAGCATTGCCGCCGCCAAGGCAACGGGGCTGGAGCCCGTGGTGTTTCTGCACTATCCGCCGATTACAACCCTTCAAAAGTGTGATGAAATTTACGATGTGCTCAAGGAGGAGGGGATTCGTCGCTGTTACTACGGCCACCTTCACTCCTACTCCCATCAGTCAGCCGTGAACGGGTGGCAGGACGGTATCCGTTTTTCGCTGATTTCGGCTGATTATACGGAATTTCACCCGATTCCCGTGTATGAGGATAGGTGAATTCAACAAATCGCACCAAGAAGAGTCCTTTTTATTGTGCTAAAGGCCGAAAAACTCTTTTTCGGTAGAAATATGTAAAAGCTTTTGATATAATTAACGAGTTAATGTATCAATGGAGGTAGATTAAAATGAGCTTGAAAGCTGCAAACAAAACCGATGTTAACACCTATACGGTAGAAATTACCGTAGACGCGGAGACCTTCCGCAACGCCATTCAGCAGGCTTACCTGAAGCAGAGAGAAAAAATCGCTCTCCCCGGCTTCCGCAAGGGTAAGGCTCCCCGTTCCCTGATTGAGAAGTACTACGGCAAGGACGTGTTCTATGAGGACGCTCTTGAGATCGTATACCCCGAGGCCGTTATGGCTGCCTACGAAGAGGGCGGCATCGAGGCCGTTGATTCCCCCTATGATTACAACATCATCACCATGACCGCCGAAGACGGTGTGGATATGGAATTCAAAGTAACCGTTAAGCCCGAAGTTACCCTGAAAGAGTACAAGGGCCTTTCCGCCGAGAAGGAAACCGTTAAGGTTACCAAGGCAGAGGTTGAGGCTGAACTCAACTCCATGCGTGAGAGAAACGCCAGAATGATTGATGTTGACGACAGAGCCGTAAAAGACGGTGATATCGTTACCATCGACTACGAAGGTTTTGTTGACGGTGTTGCCTTTGAAGGCGGCAAAGCCGAAAACGCCAACCTCACCATCGGCTCCGGCCAGTTTATCCCCGGCTTTGAAGAGGCTGTTATCGGCCACAACATCGGTGAAGAGTTTGACATCAACGTGAAGTTCCCCGAGCGATATCACGAGGAGCTTGCCGGTAAGGACGCTGTGTTCCACATCGTTCTTCACGCTGTCAAATTCAAAGAGCTGCCCGAGCTTGATGACGAATTTGCCAAGGACCTTGGCGAGTATGACACCGTTGACGAGCTGAAGAAGGGCGTTGAGGCCGACATCCGCAAGAGAAAGACCGACGACGTTGACAGAGCTTTTGAGGATGCTATCCTTACCCAGCTTGCCGCCAATGTTGAGGCTGATATTCCCGAGTGCATGTTCACCAACAAAGCCAAAGAGAATGTTGACAACTTTGCCAACAGAGTTGCTCAGCAGGGCATTGACCTTGACACATACCTTATGTACATGGGCATGACCAAAGAGGATTTCGAGGCTCAGATGAGAGCACAGGCCGACAATCAGGTGAAGCTTGACCTGGCTGTGGAAGCCATCATCAAGCTGGAGAACCTTGAGGCTTCCGACGAGGCTATTGAGGCCGAGTACACCAAGATGGCAGAGATGTATCAGATTGAGGCTGACAAGCTGAAGGATATCGTTCCCGCCAAGGATCTGGCCGACCAGATTAAGCGCGAGGCAGCCATCAATTTTGTTATGGACAATGCCAAGGCCAAGAAGCCCGCTCCCAAGAAGAAAGCTCCTGCCAAGAAGGCCGCCGACAAGGCCGAGGCCGAAGAGGAGAAAAATGAAGAGTCCGCTGAATAATTCAGCTATATCCTTACTATAATGAAAGCGACGGTGAGACCGTCGGGAAAGGATGAATCAAATGGCACTGGTTCCTTATGTTATCGAACAAACCAATCGCGGTGAGCGCTCCTACGATATTTTCTCCCGCCTTCTCAGCGACAGAATTATCGTGCTCTCCGATGAGGTTAACGACGCAACGGCAAGCCTTGTTGTGGCCCAGCTTCTCTTCCTCGAGGGGCAGGATCCCGATAAGGACATCAGCCTGTATATCAACAGCCCCGGCGGTTCCGTAACAGCCGGTATGGCGATTTACGACACCATTCAGTACATCAAGTGTGATGTTTCCACCATCTGCATGGGTATGGCGGCCTCCATGGGCGCCTTCCTGCTCTCTTCCGGCACCAAGGGCAAGCGCTATGCTCTGCCTAACAGCGAAATCATGATTCATCAGCCTCTGGGCGGCGCAAAGGGTCAGGCCACCGAAATCAAAATCGTAGCCGACCACATTCTGCGCACCAGAGATAAGCTGAACCGTATTCTTGCTGCCAACACCGGCAAATCCATTGAGGAGATTGCCCGTGACACCGAGAGAGACAATTACCTGACAGCGGATGAGGCCTGCGCTTACGGCCTTGTGGATAAGGTTCTTACCTCAAGATAAATCCGGCAGAAAGGGGAACATTACCGCATATGCCGAAAGATGATGATAGACGGGACAGACCCGTTTACTGCTCCTTCTGCCACAAAACCCAGGAGCAGGTAGATAAATTGATTGCCGGCCCCGGCGTTTACATCTGTGACGAATGCATCGACCTTTGTCAAAGCATTCTGGATTCGGAGCCGAAAACCTCCAAGCATTCCGGCGGCCTTAATCTGGGCGGTCTGCCCAAGCCGAAGGAAATCAAGGCAAAGCTGGATGAATATGTCATCGGGCAGGAGGATGCCAAAACCGCTTTGAGCGTGGCTGTTTATAACCACTACAAGCGTATCGGTATGATAAACAGCGGCGATGTGGAGATTCAAAAGAGCAACATTTTGCTGTTGGGTCCCACCGGTGTGGGCAAAACCATGCTGGCGCAGACTCTGGCCAAAATTTTGCAGGTGCCCTTTGCCATTGCAGATGCCACCACGTTGACGGAGGCCGGTTATGTGGGTGAGGATGTGGAAAACATCCTTCTTCGCCTGATTCAGGCTGCCGACTTTGATATTGAGCGGGCCGAGCGCGGCATTATCTATGTGGACGAAATCGACAAGATTGCCCGCAAGAGCGAAAACCCCTCCATTACCCGTGATGTTTCCGGCGAAGGTGTTCAGCAGGCCCTGCTGAAAATCATTGAGGGCACGGTTTCCAATGTGCCTCCCAACGGCGGGCGCAAGCATCCCCAGCAGGAGTTTATTCAAATCAATACCTCCAACATTCTGTTTATCTGCGGCGGTGCCTTTGACGGTATCGAAAAGATTATCGAAAAGCGCATCGGCGGTTCTGCCCTCGGTTTTGAGAGCGTGATTCGCACCAAGGCAGACAGCTCCCGTGAGAATCTGATTGGCAAAACCATCCATCAGGATTTGGTTCGCTTCGGTATTATTCCCGAGCTGGTGGGCCGTTTGCCGGTGATTACCACCTTGTCGGAGTTGGATGAGGCTGCCCTTATCCGCATTATGTCGGAGCCCAAAAACGCCCTGATCAAGCAGTACAAAGCTCTTTTCTCCATTGATGATGTGGAGCTTTATTTTGAGGATGAGGCGTTAAAGGCCATTGCCGAACAGACGCTGGAGAAAAAGACGGGTGCCCGTGGCCTTCGTTCCATTATGGAGAAGGTGTTGCTGAATGTTATGTACGAAATTCCCTCCGACCCCACCATTGTGAAGGTTACCATTACGGAAGGGTGCGTGCGTAACGGTGAGGAGCCGTTGATTGAATCCGACCCCGATCATGTGAAAAAAGCTGCCAAGGTAACAGCTAAACAGAGCAAAATATAAAATACAGCCGGTGCTTTTTCGATGAGTGAATCGGGAAAGCACCGATTTTTTTATCTCTTTTCATATGAAAAAGAGGTGAAAAACATACTGAAATGGTAATTTGTTTTGATGGTGTATATTGTCAATTCGGATGCACCCGGAAAGCCGTTGATATGGCGTAAAAATCCGACATATGAAAGCGAAAGAAAGAATGTAATAGAAAAAACTTTGCTTTTGAAGCATTCCTGCAGGCGACTTGCACGCACTTATACACAGAACCGGTATAATTAAACTATATGAATATATCGAAATCGGAAAAACAGAGCGGAGTAAAGAGTGAATCTTTACCGTTATGATGTGAATTAGGAATAATAAAAGAAGTTGTGCACATTTTCCCCATAGTTATCCACAAGCGTAAAGTTGACCGCTTTACAAAAAAATCCACCCCGTTTTGGGGTGGATTTTTGCATATGCAGGCGTATATTCGCACTATTGATTTGTATGCCATAACAGAATGCAAGTGAACTTGCAAAACCGAAAACAGCCGGAAAAAAGGTGGGGAATAATCGCCAAAGGAAACGGGATATTAAACAGCTTTTTTGCCCTTGATATATACCTGCTCGATGGCGGAAAGGTCGGCGCTGACAATCAGCAAATCGGCATTTTTGCCGGGGGCAAGACTGCCGCAGACGGAATCCGCGCCGATGGATTTTGCGGGGTTCAGGGAGCAGGATTTCACGGCCTGCTTTTCGGGAATACCGTACCGAAGCAGGTTTCGGAATTCCGTCCACAGGTTGGTCGTGCTGCCTGCCACGGTACCGTCTGCCAGGGTGGCGGCGCCGTTTTTGACAAATACCTTCTGACCGCCCAAAGTGTATTCACCGTCGGTCAATCCGGCGGCCATAATGGAATCGCTGATGACTACCGTTCTGTCCTCACCCAATGCCTTAAAGGTGAGGCGAAGCACGGAGGGGGCGATGTGAATACCGTCGCAGATAATCTCCGCCATCACACGGCTGTCATCCATGGCGGCGCCCACCAGACCGGGGCTGCGGGAGAGCAGGGGAGGCATGGCGTTGTAGAGGTGGGTGATGTGGGTCACACCCGCATCAAAGGCCTTCATGCCCATTTCATAATCTGCCTGGGTGTGAGCCGCGCTGACTACGCAAACCTTTGCTGTCTGACGGATGAAATCCAAAGCGCCATCCGTTTCGGGTGCCACATCCACCAGACGAACGGGGCAGGTCTTATTCAGTTCATCGAAAAGGGCAAAGTCGGGGGGCAAAATGTTTTCCTCCGCCTGAGCGCCTTTTTTGGCTTTGGAGATAAAGGGGCCTTCCATATTGATGCCGTGAATATAGGCGCCGGGTTCTTTGCCCACGGTATCGGCAACATAACGGAAGGAGTCAAACAGCAGGGCTTTGCCCACCGTCATGGAGGTGGGGCAGAAGGAGGTTACGCCGTTTTGGGCAAGCCATTGGGACATCACGGCGGCGGCATCGGGCTGGCCTGCCGTAATATCGTGCCCCAGAGCCCCGTGGGTGTGAATATCCACAAAGCCGGGTAAAATCACCTTGCCGGTGCAGTCAAGGGCCTGAGGGCCGTCTATGCAGGGCGCAACGGCGGTGATGATACCGTCGGTTACCTCAATATCGGCCTTGACCCGCTCAAAATCCTTGTTATATATTTCGGCATTTTTAAAAATCATTTTATTATCCTCCACTCGGGAATCAAAAATGCAGACCCCGATATGTTAAAAAACAAGGGACCGTGAGGCCCCTTGTACAGAATGTATTTGATTTAATAGGCTTTGCCCCAGTAGAGCATATTCTTGGCGGGCTTGCCGCAGCAAACGCACACATCGGAGAGCTGCTCCTGCTCAAAGGGAATGCAGCGGGAGGTAACACCGGCTACCTCTTTGAGCTTTTCCTCGCAGGCCAGCTCACCGCACCACATGGCTTTGATGAAGCCGGGACGGTTGGCGGCGTTTTCAATCATCTCGTCAAGATTGGTAACGGAATAGGTCATCTCCTCGCGGCGGGCAAGGGCTTTCTCATAAAGAGCATCATGCAAAGCCTGAAGCTGCTCGGAAACGGTCTTTTCCAAATCGGCAAGGGGCACAAAAATCTTTTCGCGGTTATCACGGCGAACCAGAACGCACTGATCCTTCTCGATATCCTTGGGGCCGATTTCAAGGCGAAGGGGCACACCCTTCATCTCATACTCGGCAAATTTCCAGCCGGCGGAATTGTCGCTCAAATCCAGCTTTACGCGGAAGGACTTGGAGAGTCTGTCGGCCAGCTCCTGCGCCTTTTCGGTTACACCGGGCTTGTGGGTGGCGATAGGCACAATCACAAGCTGAATGGGAGCAACGGCGGGGGGCAGAACCAGACCGCTGTCGTCACCGTGAGTCATGATGATGGCGCCGATGATACGGCTGCTCATGCCCCATGAGGTCTGGTGAGGATATTGCAGGGTGTTTTCACGGCCGGTGAAGGTGATGTCGAAGGCACGGCAGAAGCCATCGCCAAAGTAGTGGGAGGTGCCGCTTTGCAGAGCCTTGCCGTCGTGCATCAAAGCCTCAATGGTGTAGGTGCTTTCGGCACCGGCGAATTTTTCTTTATCGGTCTTCTTGCCCTTCACCACGGGGATGGCCAGGCTGTCTTTGCAGAAATCGGCATACACATTCAGCATCTGCTCGGTTTCGGCTATGGCCTCCTCGGCGGTTTCGTGCATAGTGTGACCCTCCTGCCAGAAGAACTCCATGGTGCGCAGGAAGGGGCGGGTGGTCTTTTCCCAGCGAACAACGCTGCACCACTGGTTATAGAGCTTGGGAAGGTCTTTATAGGAATGGATGATTTCACGGTAGTGGTCGCAGAAAAGGGTTTCGGAGGTGGGGCGCACGCAAAGGCGCTCCTGCAGCTGCTCCTCGCCGCCGTGGGTTACCCAGGCAACCTCGGGGGCAAAGCCCTCCACATGGTCCTTTTCTTTTTGCAGCAGACCTTCGGGGATGAACATGGGCATCATTACATTTTCGTGACCGGTAGCCTTGAAGCGGGCATTCAGGTCGTCACGGATGTTTTCCCAAAGGGCGGTGCCGTAGGGGCGAACCACCATGCAGCCGCGCACACCGGAGTAGGAGGCCAACTCGGCCTTTTTGACCACGTCGGTGTACCATTTTGTGAAATCCTCATCCATAGAGGTGATTTCTTTTACGAGTTTGTTCTGATCGGCCAAAACTTAAACTTCCTTTCGATGAAACGGATTCATCTGTAATTATTGCATATTGTCTTCGATGTAGCGAACCATGTCGCCCACGGTCTTGATGTTGTCGAAGGTTTCGTCGGAAAGCTCCAGTTCGAATTCGTCTTCAACGCTCATGGCAAGGTCAACAAGGTCAAGGCTGTCGGCACCGAGGTCGGAGGTGATGGAGGCATCAAGAGTGATGATGCTTTCGTCAACTTCAAGCTGTTCGCTGATGATTTTTTTGATTTGATCGAATACCATAAGGTACACTCCTTTTTATTTAAAAATAAGAATTGGGGACACTTTGAGAAATGCTACAACTATATTATTGATTATTCCGCTGTTTGTCAATAGCAATCCCTCAATATTAAAAATATTATAAGAAAATCGGAGGGGGCAAAAAGGAATATCTGCCGCGGGATTACTAATAATAAAGGAAGAGCAAAAAGAAAAGCAAAAAGGAGGAGAGGCACATGGAAACGGTGTGGGCTCTTTTGCGGGCGTTTGCGGTGGGGGGCCTGATTTGCACGGCGGTGCAGGTGCTGATTGACCGCACAGGACTGACGCCGGGCAGGATTCTGGTGATGCTGGTCACCCTCGGCGTGATTTTGACGGCGGCAGGGGTATACGGCCCGCTGGCGGAATGGGCAGGTGCCGGGGCAACGGTGCCCCTGTGCGGCTTTGGCTACGCCATGGCCGAAGGCGTTAGGAAAGCGGTTGCCGAGGATGGCCTGATGGGCGTGCTCACCGGGCCTTTAACGGCAGGGGCTGCGGGAATAACGGCGGCAATGCTCTGCGGGCTGGCGGCCTCTCTGGTGGCAAAGCCAAAGGAGAAATAGAAAAAGAAAAAGCGCAGAGCAAAAAGCTCTGCGCCGAAAGGACCGTTGAAGTTACGCGTCGCAGCAGGAGCAGGAAACGTAATTTTCCTCGCAGTCAGCGGCGGCCTTTTTCTTATCGAGAACCTTTTTAACAGCGAAGTAGATACCAACAGCGGCAGCTACAACGGCAAGAATGATGCAGATAACCTTGAGAGCTTTTTTGAAGCAATCCATTTTCATATCCTCCGAATCATAAATATAGTGTAATAGACTTGCGAACAACAGTATTATACACAATAGGAACACCGTTGTCAACGGTATTTCACAGACGAAATGGTACGGATTTGTAAATTCTTTGCGGCAAAAGGGGAAAAGCATCCCGAAAAAGTTTAAAGGCTATGGCAAAAAGCCATAGCCGATCAAACAATGGATATTCGATTACTGTGCGTTGAGAAGCTTTGCAAGAGCAGCCTTTTTGTGAGCGGCGTTGTTCTTGTGAATCAGACCCTTGGCAGCGGCTTGGTCAACCTTTTTAATGGCAAGATTAACAAGCTCGGGAGCGTCGGCAGATTTAGCCTCTACGGCGGCGTTAGCCTTTTTGATAGCGGTCTTAAGAGCGGAGTTACGGGACTTGTTGCGGGCAGCTCTGGTCTTGTTAACGATGACGCGCTTCTTAGCTGACTTAATGTTGGGCATGGTGGCACCTCCTTCTGTTATACAGGTGATTATGATATCACAGTTTTATTAACAATGCAAGTGATAAATAAAAATTATCAAAATCGCTTAACTATAATACTAAAACGCGTTTAAAAAATCAAGCCCTTTTTGAAGAAAAATCGCTGTTTTTACATATATTCCGGGCAAAAGGAGGGCTTACCGTGGATTTCAGAACGGATTTGGCACTGGAGCGGCGCGAGATACTGGGAAAGCAGAGTGTGGAAGGGGTGGATTGCACCGCAGAGCAAAGAAAAGGGGCAATCATCACCCGTATCTGCGTGAGAACAAAGCAGGCCTCCGAAATTATCGGTAAGCCCTGCGGCACTTATGTGACGGTGGAGGTAACGCCCTTTTCGCGGCAGGCGCAGCTGATGGATTCGGGTGGCCTCACTGCCGTGACGGAGGAATTAAAAAAACTGCTGCCCGCCGAGGGAACGGTGCTGGTGGCGGGGCTGGGTAACGGGCATATCACTCCCGATGCCTTCGGACCCCGGGCGGCGGCCATGGTGCTGCCCACCCGGCATATCGGCAGAGAACTGGCACAGAGCGCGGGTTTGGGAAATCTGCGCACCGTGGCCTGCTTTTGCCCCGGTGTGCTGGGCGAAACGGGTATGGAGGCGGCGGAAACCCTGCAGGGCGTAGTGCAGGCGGTCAAGCCCCGGGCGGTGGTGGTGATGGATGCTCTGGCGGCCGTGAGCCCCAACCGTTTGGGGTGCACGGTGCAGCTTTCGGATACGGGAATCGTGCCCGGCTCCGGTGTGGGGAATGCCCGCAGCCTGATTGATGAAAGCGTGCTGGGCGTGCCCGTGCTTTCACTGGGTGTGCCCACGGTCATCAATGCCGCCACACTCAGCGGTAAAGAGGAGCAAAGGGAAATGACGGTGACACCCCGCGAAATCGATCTGGTGATTGAGCGGGCCTCCAAATTGGCGGCATTGGCCCTGAACTGTGCCCTTCAGCCTCATCTGCGCCCCGAGGATATTCTGATTCTGACGGCGTGATACAGGAGAAAATTGATGAAATTTGTAAAACAATATATTATGTGCGCCACGGTGATTATGAGTTGTGCTTTGGTGATGTGGGGTACGGTGACGGCAGAAAACCGCATTACAAAAATCCGCACGGGGGAGATGTGGGAAGAGGTTTATTTCAGCACCGACCGCTGTGTAACGGATACCAGGGGAGAAGTATTGCTGAATACGGATGCCGTAAAAAGGGGCGGAGAAAAGGTGCTTTCCCTTTCTCCGCCGCCATGGAATTATTTATATTGGATTGGTGAGGCCCTGTGGCAGGCTGTTACCGGGTAATAATCAGGTAATAGCAAACAGGGCGGCAATGGCTTCATACCCCTTTGGGGAGAGAGCCAGAAGATTGGCACTTGTGGAGATTGCCAATGCGCCGCCGAGCAGGATGGTTAACGCGGAAATCAGCACGCCTGCGGCCTGACCGCAGTCCCGCAAAATGCAGAGTACTTTGTTTTTGTATGGGATTGCCGGCAGCAGGTGAAACATAACGGCAAGGCAAAGAAAGGCACCGGTAAAGGAGATATCCCCCACATAGCGGAAAATGACGCCGCCAAGGCAAAAATCCAGAAATGCCGTGAGAAACAAAGAGGCGATTCCTGTCAGAATAACGGGGGCTTCGTAGTGATTCTTGCGGTGAATCAGGCTGCTCAAGCCGAAGGGAAGCACCAAAAACAGAGGGATGTTGAAAATGCCGCAGTTGCTGTCCACATAGGTGTAGCCCCGGCCGTAATCCGGCATACGGGTTGTGGAAAGGCGGATGTAGGGGAAGATATCCTCCACCCTCCATTTTTGGAAAAAGTAGTGGTAGAGGGCACCGGCAATGCCGCCGATATATATCTTGTTTTGAGAAATATCGCTGACGGTGAGCTGATAGGTTGCACCGAATTCAAAGGGCGAACCGAACCGGATATAATTGAAGACAAAGGCCGACCCGGCGGCAACAGCCACGGGCAGGGCAAGGCTACACAAATCGGGTAAAAGGCCTGAAAAACGCCTGCCGCTTTTGAGTGAGAAAATTACATAGACAATCACCGCAGCCGCAATGATTACCCCGGCGGGGATCATGGTGTTGACCCGGCACAAAAAGCCCAGACCAAAGCTTAGTCCGGCAGCTGCAAGCAGCAGTTGCCGCAGCACCTTTCGTTTGCAGTGAAAGCCCGTCAGCGCAAAAAAGGCAAAGGCGCACAGAAAGGCCGCCGCGCTTAACACGGCAATAAAGTAG
>JAZRWZ010000271.1:0-19462 GCA_045599985.1 Acutalibacteraceae bacterium
GCCTTCAACACCCTCATTCTGAAGTCTTTCCAGAGCGGGGATAGCTACTGCCAACAGCTGCATAATAATGGAGCTGTTGATGTAGGGGGTGATGGACATAGCGAAGATGGTACCGTAGTTGAATGCGGAACCGGTCATCATGCTCAGGTAGTTCATGAAGGTTCCGGCATTCTCATCGGTGATGATACCGCCGCTGATGTCAGTAAAGGGAACGGGAATCACGGAACCGATTCTGAAGATAAGGACTATAAGCAGGGTGAAGATAATCTTCTTTCTCAGTTCAGCGACCTTCCATGCGTTCGCTAAAGTCTTGAGCATGTTAGATTACCTCTGCCTTTCCGCCGGCAGCCTCAATCTTTGCTTTAGCGGAATCAGAAAAAGCATTTGCCTGAACGGTGAGCTTCTTCGAAATTTCGCCATTACCTAAGATCTTAACGCCGTCCAAAGTCTTCTTAACAATTCCCATCTCCACAAGAGCTTCTACGGTAACGGTAGCGCCGTCCTCAAAAGCATCCAGTGCAGATACGTTTACGATTGCCATTTCGGTGGCAAAGATGTTGTTGAATCCTCTCTTGGGGATTCTTCTCTGAAGGGGCATCTGGCCGCCTTCAAAACCGGCGCGCTGGCCTCTGCCTGCACGGGCCAACTGGCCCTTGTGGCCTTTACCGGCGGTTTTACCCTGACCGGATGCGGGGCCTCTGCCGATACGCTTGCGGGCTTTAGTGGAGCCGGCAGCGGGTGAAAGATCGTGCAACTTCATTAGTTTGCACCTCCTTGCTTGGCATCAATAACCTCTACAAGGTGAGAAACCTTTCTGACCTTGCCTTGGGTGGCGGGGATGTCAGGCTGAACCGAAACATCACCGATTTTGAAAAGACCAAGTGAATGGACGGTGTCAATCTGAGGCTTGGTGCTTCCAATAACGCTTTTAACAAGCTTTACCTGAATATCTGCCATTGTAACACCCTCCTTAACCTAAAATTTCTTGAGCGGATTTGCCGCGGATAACGGCAACATCCTCAACATTGCGGAGCTGAGAAAGCCCCTGAAGAGTAGCTCTTACAACGTTGCAGGGGTTGTTGGATCTGAGAGCCTTGGAACGGATGTCTCTGATACCTACGGTCTCAACGACGGCACGAACGGGGCCGCCGGCGATAACGCCGGTACCGGGGGCAGCGGGCTTCAGAAGAACTTCACCTGCGCCGTACTTACCGATAACCTCGTGAGGAATGGTGGTGCCCTTAAGAGCAACCTTCATGAGGTTCTTCTTGGCATCCTCAATACCCTTGCGGATAGCGTCGGGTACTTCGCTGGATTTACCAAGACCGAAGCCGATGATGCCGTTGCCGTCACCAACGACTACGAGAGCCGCAAACTTGTAGATACGACCGCCCTTAACGGTTTTGGAAACACGGTTTAAGGCTACCAAACGCTCGGTAAGCTCGTATGCACTTGCATCTAATTTAGCCATAAAGTATTCCTCCCCTTCTTAGAACTTGAGGCCACCCTCGCGGGCGCCTTCGGCCAGTTCCTGAACACGGCCGTGATAAATGTAACCGCCGCGGTCGAAAACCACATCAGTGATTCCCTTTTCAGCAGCGCGCTTTGCCAACAGTTCGCCCACCTTGTGAGCTGCAGTTTTGTTTCCGCCGTATTCCACGAAATCCTTTTCAACAGTTGAGGCTGATGCAAGGGTAACACCCTTCTCATCATCGATTAACTGAGCATAGATATGCTGGAGGGAGCGGAACACATTAAGGCGAGGGCATTCGGCTGTGCCGGATACCTTACCGCGGACTCTCTTATGGCGATTGAGTCTGGCCTTT
Organism: Acutalibacteraceae bacterium; assembly: GCA_045599985.1. GTDB lineage: Bacteria > Bacillota > Clostridia > Oscillospirales > Acutalibacteraceae > CAG-177. Next base: position 1,827 of record JAZRWZ010000271.1, read on the forward strand.
TTGCTGTCCGGTCTGTTAACCATAATATTTCACTCCTTATAAATTGCTCTTTATTATTTGCCCTTACCGGCTTTGCCTTCCTTGCGGCGAATGTATTCGTCAACATACTTGATGCCTTTGCCCTTGTAGGGTTCGGGAGGACGAACTTCGCGTACTTCAGCGGCAAACTGACCAACCTTCTGTTTGTCAGCACCGGAGATAACCACCTTATTGGGGGCGGGAACCTCAACGGTAACGCCTTCGGGAGCAGTCATGGTAACGTCGTGAGAATAGCCAACCTTCAGAACCAGGTTCTTGCCGGAAAGCTCGGCACGGTAACCGATACCGTTGATTTCAAGCTCTTTCTTGAAGTTCTCGTTGCAGCCGACTACCATGTTATTAATAAGAGTTCTTGTAAGGCCGTGAAGAGCCTTGCTCTCATTGGAGTCATCGGGGCGGGAAACGATGATTTCGTTTTCCTTCTTCTCGAGGCTCATCTTTGCATGGATGGTTCTGGTAAGAGTACCCTTGGCACCCTTAACGGTAACTGTCTGTCCGTCGATAGTTACATCCACACCTGCGGGAATAACAATAGGTTTCTTGCCTATACGTGACATCTAAACAGCACCTCCTTACCAGATAAATGCAAGAACTTCGCCGCCAACATTGGCCTTGCGAGCGTCCTTGTCAGTCATAACGCCTTTGGAAGTTGAGAGGATGGCAATGCCGATGCCCTTCATAACCTGGGGCATATCCTCACAATTCGTGTAAATTCTCAGGCCGGGCTTGGAAACTCTGCGAAGTCCGGTGATAACCTGGGACTTGTTGGGGCCGTACTTCAGAGCGATTTCAATCATACCCTGCTTGCCGTCGTCCTCAACTTTAAAACCTTTAATATAGCCCTCATCAACAAGAATCTGAGCAATCGCCTTCTTCATGTTTGATGCGGGGACTTTCACCGTGTCATGCTTAGCCGCATTGGCATTGCGGATTCTTGTCAGCATATCAGCGATGGAATCAGTAATTTGCATACTGTTAACCTCCTTTGCAACTGCTCATTACCAACTTGCTTTCTTTACGCCGGGAATCTGACCTGCGTGAGCCAGCTCTCTGAAGCAGATACGGCAAACGCCGTATTTGCGCAGATAAGAGTGAGGTCTGCCGCAGATTTTGCATCTGTTGTAGGCCCTTGTGCTGTACTTAGCGGGGCGAGCCTGCTTAACTTTCATGGATGTTTTAGCCACGGTAATCCCTCCTTATCTTGAGAACGGAGCGCCCATAAGTGCGAGGAGCTCGCGGGCCTCTTCGTCAGTGTTAGCTGTGGTGACAAAGCAGATATCCATACCTCTGACCTTGTCAATCTTATCGTAGTCGATTTCAGGGAAAATCAGCTGCTCTTTAACGCCAACTGAGTAGTTTCCTCTGCCATCGAAAGAGTTGGGATTGATTCCTCTGAAGTCACGAACTCTGGGAAGAGCCAGGTTGAAGAATCTATCGATGAACTCATACATTCTGTCGCCTCTGAGGGTGACCTTTGCGCCGATGGTCATGCCTTCGCGCAGTTTGAAGTTAGCAACGGACTTCTTGGCTTTGCAGAGAACGGGTTTCTGACCGGAGATCTGAGTCAGGTCGGAAACAACTGCATCGAGAACCTTTGCATTGTCTCTTCCTTCGCCGCAGGCAACGTTGATAACAACTTTCTCAAGCTTGGGGATCTGCATGACGCTCTTGTACTCGAATTTCTTCATAAGAGCAGGTGCAACATCCTTAACATACATTTCTTTCAATCTTGCAGCCATTGTGTCATGTTCCTCCCTTCTTAAAACTCAGCGCCGCAATCGGCTTTCTTGCAAACGCGAACCTTGTTACCCTTGTCGTCAACCTTGTGACCGACTCTGGTAGCTTTGCCGCACTTGGGGCAGACAAGCTGAACCTTGTCGGCGTACAGTGCGCTTTCGGCCTCGATAATGCCGCCGGCTTCGCCCATCTGTTTGGGTTTCACATGCTTCTTAACAATGTTGATACCCTCAACGATGACCTTACCCTCTTTGGGGCTGACCTGCATTACCTTGCCCTTGGAACCACGGTATTTGCCGTTAATAACCATAACGGTATCACCGGTTTTAACATGAACCTTATTACTCATCTTCAGTACCTCCTGATTAAAGCACTTCGGGAGCGAGGGAGAGGATCTTGAGATAATCCTTCTCACGAAGCTCTCTGGCTACCGGCCCAAAGATACGAGTGCCCTTGGGGTTCTTGTCTTCTTTGATGATGACGGCAGCATTCTCGTCGAAACGGATGTAAGTACCGTCTTCACGGCGAAGTCCTTTGGCAGTACGAACTACAACTGCTTTGACCACTTCGCCCTTCTTAACAACGCCACCGGGAGTTGCTTTCTTAACGGAAGCAACGATGACGTCGCCAATATTGGCATACCTCCTGCCGGAACCGCCAAGTACGCGGATGCACATAATCTCCTTCGCACCGGTGTTGTCGGCAACCTTGAGGTAACTCTGTTGCTGAATCACAGTGTTTTCCTCCTTCGCTTACCAAATTATTTGGCTTTCTCAATGATTTCAACTACGCGCCATCTCTTATCCTTGGACATGGGGCGGGTTTCCATTACAAGCACTTTATCGCCGATGCCACATTCGTTGTTTTCATCATGTGCCTTGAGCTTGTAGGTGCGGTTAACGATCTTCTTGTAAAGAGGGTGTCTGACCTTATCCTTAACGGAAACAACTACGGTCTTCTCCATCTTATCGCTGGTAACAAGACCAACGCGGGTCTTTCTGAGGTTTCTTTCACTCATTGTACTGAACCTCCCTTTCCTTACGAGTTAGAACCGTGAAGTTCAACATCTCTCTGCACAGTCTTAATGCGAGCGATGTCCTTCTTAACGGCGCTGATTCGCATCGGGTTATCGAGCTGGTTAACGGTCTGCTGGAAGCGCAGTTTGAACAGCTCATCCTTCAACTCAAGCAGCTTAGCATCCAGCTCTGAAGCGGAAAGTTTTCTGATTTCACTGGCTTTCATTATTGCTCACCACCCGTTTCTTCTTTTTTGACGAATTTGCACTTGATGGGAAGCTTGTTAGCGGCAAGACGCATAGCTTCCTGTGCAAGGTTTTCTTCTACACCGGCGATTTCGAACATGACTCTGCCGGGCTTAACAACTGCAACCCAGTACTCGGGAGAACCTTTACCGGAACCCATGCGGGTCTCGGCGGGCTTCTCGGTGATGGGCTTATCGGGGAAGATCTTAATCCAAACCTGGCCGCCGCGCTTGATGTATCTGGTCATAGCGATACGGGCTGCTTCGATCTGGCGAGAGGTAATCCATGCAGGCTCAAGAGCCATAAGGCCATATTCACCGTAAGTAACGGTATTGCCCTTATGAGCAGAACCTTTCATTCTGCCTCTCTGTACTCTGCGGTACTTAACGCGCTTAGGTAACAGCATTATTTGTCTCCCCCTTCCTTACGAGGTCTGTTGTTGTAACCGCCGCGGTTGCCGTTGCGGTTATCACGGTTGCCGTTTCTGTTGTCACGGCTGCGGTTGTCACGACCGGGTCTGCGGCCGTCACGGTTGTTTCTGCGCTCGGTGTTGCGGCTCTCGTGAAGCACTTCGCCTCTGTAAAGCCAAACCTTAACGCCGATACGGCCGTAAGTGGTCTTAGCCTCTGTGAAACCATAGTCGATGTCGGCTCTGATGGTCTGAAGAGGAACGGTACCTTCGTGGCTGGTCTCGGTACGGGCGATTTCAACACCGCCTACACGACCGGAGATCTGAATCTTGATACCCTTGGCGCCAAGCTGCATGGTGCGGCCGATGGCCTGCTTAACAGCGCGGCGGTAAGAGATACGTCTTTCGAGCTGAGAAGCGATGTTCTCGGCTACAAGCTGAGCATTGAGGTCAGGGCTCTTGATTTCGACGATGTTGATGGAAACTTCCTTACCACCGAGCTTCTTGGAGCAAATGGCTTTGAGTTTCTCGATTTCTTCGCCGTTGCGGCCGATAACCATGCCGGGCTTTGCGCAGTGGATGGTGATGTAAACACGTTTGGCATCACGCTCGATTTCCACTTTGGGAACGCCTGCGCGATTCAGAAGCTGGAGGAGATACTCGCGGAGATTGTAATCTTCAACGAGAATATCGCCGAACTTGTTGGGATCTGCATACCAACGAGATTCCCAGTTCTTAACAACACCGATTCTTAAACCGGTAGGATTGATTTTCTGTCCCATTGTTTAACCTCCTCCTTTTCTTAGTCTTCGATTTCCTTGAGTACAAGGGTAATATGGGATGTCTTCTTGAGGATGCGGTTTGCTCTACCCTGTGCTCTGGGTCTGATGCGCTTAAGAGTAGGACCCTGGCCAACATAGCACTCTGCAACATAAAGACGCTCAACATCCATGTTGTGGTTGTTCTCTGCGTTAGCCATGGCGGACTTCAAGAGTTTGAGCAAAGGCTCACATGCGGCTTTGGGGGTGTACTTAAGGATTGCCAAAGCCTTATCTGCGGGTTGATTGCGGATCAAATCCAAAACAATCTGAACCTTGCGGGGAGCAATTCTTACGTAAGTCGCTTTAGCAGTTGCTACGTTGACTTCATTGATTGCTGCTTCTGACATTGTAAACACTCCTTTCGCCGATTATTTCGTATTAGAGGTCTTGGATCCGGCATGACCTCTGAAGGTTCTTGTAGGTGCGAACTCGCCGAGCTTGTGACCGACCATATCTTCTGTTACATATACGGGAACGTGCTTGCGTCCGTCATGAACAGCGAATGTGTGACCGACAAAAGCAGGGAAGATCGTGGAGGAACGGCTCCAGGTTTTGAGAACCACTTTCTCGCCGGTTTCGTTCATTTTTTCAACTCTTTCGAGCAGCTTAGGCTGTACGAAAGGTCCTTTTTTAATACTTCTACCCATTATCTTCTGCTCCTTTCTCGATTACTTGTCATTGCGGCGCTTAACGATCAGCTTATCGGAAGCCTTCTTGGTCTTTCTGGTCTTATAACCGAGAGCAGGCTTGCCCCAGGGGGTAACAGGGCCGGGTCTGCCGACGGGGGACTTACCTTCACCACCGCCGTGGGGGTGGTCATTGGGGTTCATTACGGAACCGCGAACGGTAGGTCTCCAGCCCATGTTGCGTTTGCGGCCGGCTTTACCGATTTTGACGTTTTCATGATCGAGGTTGCCCACAACACCGATGGTGGCCATGCAGCCAACGGGAACATTGCGAAGTTCACCGGAGGGGAGTCTGAGCAGGGCGTAAGCGCCTTCCTTAGCCATGAGCTGAGCGCTGTTGCCGGCAGCTCTTGCCAGCTGGCCGCCTCTGCCGGGAGTCAACTCAACATTGTGAATGACGGTACCAACGGGGATGTTGGTAAGGGGCAGTGCGTTACCGGGCTTGATATCGGCCTCGGGACCTGCAACGATCACATCACCGACTTTAAGGCCGTCGGGATAGAGGATGTAGCTCTTTGCGCCGTCAGTGTACTCGATAAGAGCAATGAAAGCAGAGCGGTTGGGGTCGTATTCGATGGACTTTACTTCAGCGGTGATGTCGAACTTATCACGCTTGAAGTCGATTACGCGGTATTTCTTGCGCATGCCGCCGCCGCGATGGCGAACGGTAATTCTTCCGTAGCTGTTGCGGCCGGCGTTCTTCTTAACGGACTTAAGAAGGCTCTTCTCGGGAGCAACCTTGCTGAGAACGGAATAATCGGTCACGGACATGTTACGGGTGCCGTTACCGGTGGGATTATAAAATCTGATTGACATTTTTTCACTCTCCTATTGGCGGCTTTGCGGAGTATGTCAGCCTCCATACTTTACCGCCGGAAATCGTGCCGCTCACGCGGCTGTTAGTTGATTACAGAAGACCGTCGAAGAATTCGATTGTCTTGGAGCTCTCTTCGAGGGTAACCACAGCCTTTTTCCAGGAAGCGGTGTAGCCCTGATACATGCTGTATCTGCGAAGCTTGCCCTTGCAGTTGACGGTGTTGACCTTCTTGACCTTTACGCCGAAAAGGGACTCAACAGCGGCTGCGATCTCGATCTTGTTGGCATCCTTGGCGACTTCGAAGGAGTACTTCTTGTCGGCAATGCCGTCCATGCTCGCCTCGGTGATGATGGGGCGAAGGATGATGTCCTGTGCTAATTTACTCATGCGTAAACCTCCTCAATCTTGCTGATGGCATCCTTGAGGACTACGACGGTGTCGCAGTTGAGGATATCATAAACATTAAGAGTGTTAACAAGAGTGGTCTTCACGCCTGCGATGTTGCGAGCGCTTCTGTAGATGACGTCGTTCTTCTCGGGCAGTACGAAGAGAACCTTCTTGCCGGTCTGAAGAGCCTTGACCACATCGGCAACAGCCTTGGTCTTGATGGCGTCAAGAGTAAGAGCGTCCAGCACGATGAGCTCGCCGTCAGCAACCTTGGCTGAGAAAGCGGACTTCATAGCAAGTCTTCTTACCTTCTTGTTTACGGACTTCTGATAGTCGCGGGGCTTGGGACCGTGGCTGATACCGCCGTGGTACCACTGAGGAGCTCTTGTGGAGCCCTGTCTTGCGCGGCCGGTGCCCTTCTGTCTCCAGGGCTTCTTGCCGCCGCCGCTGACTTCGGAACGCGTAAGGGTAGACTGTGTGCCCTGACGCTGTGCGGCCAAATAGCTGACTACGCAAAGATGCATAGCGGAGATGTTGGGTTCGATTCCGAAAATGCTATCTGCAAGCTCGATTTTGCCGAGCTCCTTGCCGGTCATGTCGAATAAAGATACGTTAGGCATTCTTTTCTACTCCTTTCTTACGCTTTTTTCACTGCATCGCGAACAAGCACGATTCCGCCCTTGGGGCCGGGAACTGCGCCCTTGATAGCAAGCAGGTTGTTCTCTGCATCAACCTTAACAACATCAAGGTTCTGGATGGTAACTCTCTCGCTGCCCAGGTGACCTGCCAGTTTCTTTCCCTTGTAAACACGGGAGGGATCGGAGCAGGCGCCCAATGAACCGGCGTGTCTTGCAACGGGGCCGGTACCGTGGGACTCTTTCAGTCTTGCGAAATTCCATCTCTTAATGGAACCGGCAGTACCTTTACCTTTGCTTGTGCCGACTACGTCGACCTTCTCGCCCGCTGCAAAGATGTCTGCCTTAATGATGTCGCCCAGGTTCAAAGAGGACATATCGTTCAGTCTGAATTCTCTGAGGGCTTTCTTGGGGGCCGTGTCGGCCTTCTTGAAGTGGCCGGCCATGGGCTTGTTAACACGGCTGGTCTTCACATCACCGAAACCAAGCTGTACAGCTTCGTAACCGTCGGTCTCCATGGTCTTCTTCATGACCACGTTGCAGGGACCGGCTTCGATGACGGTAACGGGAACTACGTTTCCGTTGGCATCAAAAATCTGAGTCATACCGATTTTCTTGCCGATGATTGCTTTTTGCATATTATGCTTTCCTCCTTTAGGTTATTGGTTGGCGTTTGCCAACTTGACCTGCCTGACGCAAATCAAAGCTTGATTTCAATTTCTACGCCGGCGGGAAGCTCAAGACTTGTCAGAGCCTCAACGGTTTTAGCGGAAGGTCTGATAATGTCGATAAGCCTTTTGTGGGTGCGCTGTTCGAACTGCTCACGGGAATCTTTGTACTTGTGTACTGCGCGAAGAACGGTAACAATCTCTTTTTCGGTGGGCAGCGGAACCGGTCCCGAAACCTGAGCGCCTGTTCTTTTTGCGGTTTCTACGATTGTCTCAGCAGCCTTGTCAACAAGGTTGTGATCGTAGCCCTTGAGTCTGATTCTGATTTTTCCCTTAAGTGCCATAGTGAACGCCTCCTTAATTTTGGCGGGCCTGCGGTGCATCGTTTTTTTACACTGACCCGGGTGTTTCACTCTCCCCGATTTTAAAAACCGGAAAAAGCTATTTTCCGGGTAGCACAAAAAATCTGCACATGGGTGCCCCACGCGCAAACTGCCCGGGAACGGCAGCCGGCGTTGAAGGACACATTTCGCCCGGTTTTGAAATCGGACATACTCCGCGGAAATTCCCCGTCTCGAAGGACGGCCACCTCCCGCATCATCGCATATCATAACGCGTCACGAAGGGCATATTTCACCCATAGTCGCACGCGTGCTTATGTATAATAGCACAGTCTTTTATAAAATGCAACCATTTTTTTCATCTTTTTTCTGTTTTTTTCAGGCCCCGGAATTTGCGCTTTTTTGTTGAGGGAAAACGGATTTCGGGAACTGCCGACAGTCGGCTGTAATCGGACGAAAAACTGCATATATAAAATGTATTAAATTAAAGCATCCTCATTTTACCACACTCTTCCTCGTGTTTTGTGCCGTATTCACAACAAAATAAAAAAATTTTTGTTTGTTCCTACAAAGTTTTTTTCGGGCATTTTTTGCCCCTCTTTTCTCTTATTTTCGGTTGCGAAGGGTAGTAATGTATGATAAGATAAGGTTACAAAATTAACTATTCGTAAAAAGGAGATAGTATTATGTTAGGAATCGGCACATGGGAATGCAAAATCGACACCGTATTTTTCAAGGGAACCGCACAGCTTAAGGTCTTTGATAACAAAGGCGAATACGGCTTTGACCTGACCGTGCCCGGCATGGAAGTGCCCGATATCAAGGTGATTTCCGTTGAAGAGGACGACACTTTTCTGGATGCCGTTGTTCACACCTCCCTCACCGGTGACAAGGACATCAATGTGAGCGTGGAGTTTGACGGCGATATCGTAACCGGCTTTGTCAAGGTGCCTTATCTCGGGAAAATCAAGCTGAAAGACGGCCACAGAATCGCCTGAGAAACAGGAATCCGTTATGAATAAGACAAAGAAAATATGGCTGTTTGCGGGCATTGCCGTTGTTGTAATCGCCCTTGTCGCGGTGTGCATTGCCGCTGCCCGTCACAGAGATAATACCCCCGAAGCCGCCTCCGGCTCCTCTGCCGCCGAAGCAATCGGTACAGATTCGAATGTTGCCTCAACCAAACAGCGTGCTGCCGTGAAAGGCACAAAAGCACCGGATTTTTTCACCTACTTCTACAAATCGCAGGAGGATAATTACATTTTCGGTGAAAAATTCTTTTATGAGGCCCAATGTGTTCCTCTTTTAAAATCGCAGGATACCGATTATTATGATCCGTACTCTACCGTGCCCGGCATCCCCTTCCTGTTTGACTACGACCATGCTCAAAACATCAAAACAGGTTACATCACCCCCGATGCTTTTATCATCACCTACACCGACGGCCTTTGCTCCACTCTGGGGCAGGAGGTGGCCACCGTATTTGAATCCGGTCACAGCTTTGAGCGCCCCGTTACGGTATACTGGAGCCCTTACAAAGAACCCGGCAGCGATGCCGCAAAAGAAGCCGTTGTCACCGCCGTCTTTATGGCGGACGGGCAGGAAATCGGCCGACAGACCTTAACCTTAAAGCGGGACAGAAGCATCAAAGGCAGTAAAGGCGATATTTACCGTTACAGCGCCAAGGTAAAGTAAACAGACAAACAAAAACAGGTTCTTCGACAAAAATCGGAGAACCTGTTTTGTTATATATTATTGTGTGGATACCGCTGCGCCGGAGGTCTGCTCCGCAACAATAACGCCGTTTTCCCCGGCACTGCAAACATAGGCGATACCCCGCTTTAATTCATTTCTCAGCAGTTTTTCGGCCATCACATCCTCCACCGCGCTCTGCACGGCGTGGCGAAGCGGCCGCGCACCGCTGGCAGGGTCATAGCCCCGTTTGACCGCCATCTGCGCCACGGAATCATCAAAGCGCATCTCTATGCCGAGGCTCTGCAGCCGGTTTTGCAAATCCGAAAGCATCCGCCCTGCAATAGCCGTAAGCTGTGCTTCATTCAAGCGGCCGAACATAACGATATCATCCACCCGGTTTATGAATTCCGGGCGCAGCGTCTGCCGCAATTCCCGCATAACCGCCTCACGGGTGCCCTTGCCGTCAAAAACGGAGCCGCCCGGCGAAAAGCCGAGAGGGCTGCCCGAGGGGGTCAGCAGCCTTGCCCCGATGTTGGAGGTCATAATCACAATCGTGTTGCGAAAATCGGCCTTTCTGCCCCGGTTATCCGTTAACGAACCCTCATCCAGAATCTGCAGCAGCAGATTCATCACATCCGGGTCGGCTTTTTCAATCTCATCAAACAGCACCACCGAATACGGGCGGCGGCGCACCTGCTCCGTCAACTGTCCCCCCTCCTCATAGCCCACATAACCGGGCGGGGAACCCGTCATTTTGGCAGCGGCGTGTTTTTCGGCATATTCGCTCATATCCAGCCGAATCACCGCATCCTCCTGCCCGAACAAAGCCAGAGCAAGGGCCTTGCAAAGCTCCGTTTTGCCCACACCCGTCGGCCCTAAAAACAGGAAGGTGCCCGTGGGGCGGCGAGGGTCCTTCAGGCCGCTTCTGCCCCTGCGCACAGCGGCAGCCACCGCTTTTACCGCCTCCTCCTGCCCCACGACCCGGCGGTGCAGGATTTCCTCCATCTCCAACAGGCGCAGCCTTTCCTCTCTGGTCAGTTCCGATACGGGGATTCCCGTCCACATGCTGACGGTGCGGGCAATCTCCTGCCGGGTCACCAAACCCGCCTCCCGGGCATTCTGCTCCACCCAGGCCGCTTTCTCCGCCTGCATTCTGGCGGCAAGCTGTTTTTCCCTGTCCCGCAGGGAGGCTGCCAATTCAAAATTCTGCGCGCCCACCGCATCCGATTTTTCGCTGCCCACCGCCTTGAGCGCATCATCCAGTTCTCTGACGGCGGGCGGGGCGGCGAAGGCCTTCAGCTTCACATAAGATGCCGCCTCATCCATCAAATCAATGGCTTTATCGGGCAAAAAGCGGTCACCGATGTATCGCACGGAAAGCCGGACGGCGGCCTCCAATGCCTCATCCGTCACCTTCACGCCGTGGTGCGCCTCATATTTATCCCGCAATCCCTTCAAAATCGTCAGTGCCTCCTCCGGCGTTGGCTCGTTCACCGTAACCGGCTGAAAGCGCCGTTCCAGCGCCGCATCCTTTTCGATATGGCGGCGGTATTCCTCCAGCGTGGTGGCGCCCACCACCTGCAGCTCTCCCCTTGCCAGAGCGGGCTTCAGAATATTAGCCGCATCCACGGCCCCCTCTGCGGAGCCTGCGCCGATGAGGGTGTGCATTTCGTCAATAAACAAAATCACATTACCCGCGCGGTTTACCTCCTCCAGCACGGATTTTACACGTTCCTCAAAGTCTCCACGGTATTTGGTGCCCGCCACCATCCCCGTTAAATCCAATGCAATCAGCCGCCGGTCCCGCAGCTGTTCGGGCACATCCCCTGCCGTGATACGCAGGGCCAGCCCCTCCGCCACGGCGGTTTTGCCCACACCGGGCTCCCCGATCAGGCAGGGATTGTTTTTGGAACGGCGGCAAAGAATTTGCATGACCCGTTCAATTTCCTTCTCACGCCCTATTACGGGGTCGATTTTGCCCTGCAGGGCATATGCGGTCAAATCCCGCCCGAATTGCTCCAGCGTGGGCACAGCGGCGCGTTTTTGACTTTTCCCCTCCCCCTGCAATATGCCGCGGCTGCCTGCGCTGCCGATGGCCCGGGTGATGTCGCCCAGTATTTCCTGCCCCGGCACACCAAGCCTTGCCAGCACCTCCCCCGCGGCGCAGGGATTCTCCCGTAAAATGCCCATAAGCAGATGCTCCGTGCCCGTGAAGGTGTGGCCAAGGCTTTTTCCCTGAAGCATGGCGGAATCAATGATGTGCTTGGCACGGGGCGTAAAATCGGCAGGGGAAAGCACGGTGGGTGCCCCCGTTCCCACCGTGGCGCGTATGGCATCCTCCACGGCGGCAGCCGTCACATTTTTGGCATTCAGGGCAGAAAAAGCCATCCCCCCCGGCTCTTTGGCAAGGCCGAGAAGGATGTGTTCACTGCCGATATATGTGTGCCCCATATCCTCCGCCGCCGCAACGGCAGCGTTGAGGGCATCATTTGCTTTTTGGGTAAACCCGGTAAATTTATACATGTTTTTCCTCCTGTCATGTGCCGTGCTGCATCACCCGCATGGGGCAAACCACGGCTTTGACAGGCGGCCGCTTATCAGGTCAGAGCGGCAAAGGCCTCCCGCACGGTTTGCGCACGCAGGGTATCACGGCCCGTCTGGTCGGCAGCACCCTCGTTGGCGGCGCTGAGAGTAGCGGGCTGCATATTGATAATTAATTCATTGATTACCTGCCCGGGCACCGAAATCACGCCGGTGGCAACGCCCATTCTCACAACGGAGATGAGCTCCATAAATTCCTTACCGCTGAGCAGGCGGGCGTATTTTAAAAGACCGAGGGCACGAAAGATTCTGTCCTGCTCCGCAAGTGAGGCGGTCAGATCCTTGGCAGCCGTGCGCTCCTGCCCCACCAACTGCATGGTAATGGCGTTCAGGTTGGCAATGGCATCCGCCTCGGAAATGCCGAGGGTAATCTGGTTGCTCAGAACATAGATATCCCCCAGGGGCTTGGAGCCGGAGCCGTAGGCGCCGCGGATAACAAGGCCCAGCTTGGATACAGTGGAGGCAAGGCGGGCGATTCGTCCGCAGCGGGTCAGGGCGGGCAGATGAAGCATAACGGAGGCGCGCATGGCCGTGCCTAAATCGGCGGGATTCTGAGTGAGAAAACCCAGTTTTTCATCAAAGGCGTATTGCAGATGCGCATCCAGGCAGGAATCAATCTTATCCGCCTCTTCAAAGGCACCGTTCAAATCCAGACCGGGGCGAATCACCTGCAGGCGCACGTGATCCTCCTCACATATCATTATGCTGACGCTTTCGTCTTTAGTCAGCATCAGGGCAGTTCCTTTTTCGCAGGCGGTAAATTCGGGGGAGATGATATGGCGCTCCGCCAAAGAGATGGCCTGCACACGGGATAAATCGTTCATGGCCACAAAGCCGAATTCGCCGCAGGCACCGTCGGCCAGAGCCTCTCTCACCCGGCTGCCCACAGCCGCCTTGGCATCGGCACCCAAACGGCAGGGGAAGGCCGTGTCGGCAAGATTCCTTGCCAACCGGATGCGGGTGCTGATGACAACATCGCTCTCGGCACCGATTTCGTTATACCACTTCATTCAGTATGCCCCCCTTTGATGGCTTTTATTTCATCCCGCAGGGATGCGGCCAGTTCAAAATTCTGCTCCTTTACGGCTTCATCCATCTGCTCCTGCAGGGCGGTCAGGCGCTCCTCATCACTCTGCTTCTGCTCCGCAATGGCGGGCACGGCGGGCTTGTCAGCCGCCTGCGCCTTTTCGCCCCCGGCCGCACAGCCGACCTTGCCGCTGTGGCGGATTTTACCGTGCAGGCGCTGCAGGGAGGGTTGAAGCTTTTCATAAAACACCTCATAGCATTGGGCGCACCCCAGCTTGCCGGAGTTTACAATATCGTCAAAGGAGCTGCCGCATTGCGGGCAGCGAACGGTGGCCCCTCTGCCTGCGGCAGGGAGCATATCGCTGAAAAAGCCCCCGAACAAATCGGAGAGGCTGAAATTGAATTCGGAGAGCATATCCCCCGCGCCCAGCACACGGGCGCAGTCACGGCAAAGGTGAGTTTCCGTCATTTCGCCGTTGATAATCTGTTTGATATGCGTAGTCGCCTCGTTCTTTTCGCAATTCTGACAAAGCATCGCAATCTTCCTTTCCGTGAAAGATATGGGTCAATTCAAAAAATCGGTTAAATTTGCCTTGATGTAATCGGCAGGTGCCGACCACACATCGTTATTCTCAATAAAGCGAAGGAATGCCGCATCCTGCTCTGCTATATCGGCGGGAATCAGAGAGGTGGTTTCGTCATCCTCATCGTAGGCCAGATATTCCTTCTCAAACACCTCGGCGCCCTCGCCCGGATAAAAGGCCGTTACAGCCGCTTTGGCGCAGCCGGTCAGCGGTTGGCCGTTTGCCTTAAAGAATGCGCTCAGCGCCTTCCCGCCATCCTCAAACACAAAATAAAGGGCATAAATCTGCTTCTGTGCTTCGGTAAAGGTATCGAATTCCTTTTGAATATCGGCAGCCTTCTCAATACGGCGGCACAGGCCCAGGGCAACCCCCTTCACCAGTTTTTCCGGCTCGGCGTTTTCGGCTTTTTCGGCGGTCAGCTCCAAAAACTCACGCATGAGCGCCGTGTCTTCGTCCATCTTTTTGAGCAGCGCCGCGTTCTCTTTTTGGCGTTTGGCGGCTGCCTTGCCCGCTTTCATCCAGCTCCAGACGGCCAACACAATCAACGCCGCCAGAATCAGGAGCAGATAGGGCTTCTCTTTAAAATACAGTATGGCCTGTTCCATGGCTTTTTCTCCTTCACTCGGTAATCATCTTGTAAATATCGCCTTTTTTAAAGCCGGTCAGCTTGGCCGCCTGCTTGGCAGCGTCGCTTTTGGAGGTTCCCTTTTCCGTCAGCTCCACCGCTAAAGCCACGGCTTCCTCCAGCGTGTAGCCGTCCTCCCTGGGCGGTTCGGCACCCTCCACAATAATCACGATTTCCCCTTTCAGGGAACCGTCGGCATAACGCTCCGCCGCCTCAAACAGCGTGGTGCGAATCACTTCCTCATGAATCTTGGTAATCTCGCGCACAATGGCAATATTGCGGTTGCCGAAGGTGGCGGCAAAATCCTTTAACGTGGCGGGCAGCTTGTGGGGCGCTTCATAAAAAATCATGGTGCGCTGCTCGTTTTTGACCTCCTCCAGATGGCGGCGGCGGGCAGGCTTATTCATGCTCAGAAAGCCCTCAAAGGTGAACCGCCCGGCAGGCATGCCGGAGATGGCCATGGCGGTTGAAAAGGCACAGGGGCCGGGCACGGATTCCACCTTTACCCCGTGCTCGTGGCACAGCCGCACCAAATCCTCACCGGGGTCGGAGATGGCGGGCATACCCGCATCGGTAACCAGCGCGCAGTTTTCGCCGTTCATAATACGGGCCAATATGCCGTCACCTTTTTCAAAGCGGTTATGCTCATGGTAACTGACAAGCTGTTTTTTAATATCAAAATGGTTCAGCAGCTTCAGAGCCACACGGGTATCCTCCGCGGCTATAAAGTCGCAATCGGCCAGCGTTTCCACCGCCCGGGAAGACATATCGCCCAGATTGCCTATGGGCGTGCCCACAACAAATAATGTGCCGCTCAAAGCCCTCACCTCCTGTTTTCAAACAAATAATCTTCATAAATCGCCTTCATGGCGGGGGAATATTCCTCCCCCTCATACACGGCAAACTGGGGCTCCACCTTCATGCCGGGCTTGCCCCCGCGCCGCCCCTCGGCAAGAAGCAGCCAGGGCACACCGCCGTGGTTTTTTGCCACCAGCCGCATCCGCTTGGGCTCGATTCCCGCCTCACGCATGGCACAGAACAGCTCACAGAGCCGCTCGGGCCGCAGGCAAACACAGAATCTGCCGCCGTATTTCAGAAGGGATGCTGCCGCACGGCACATATCCTCCAGTGTGCACACCGTGCCGTGGCGGGCTATTTTATCGGCATCGGAGGCACTTTCAATGCCCGCCCCTGCCGCCTTATAAGGGGGATTCATGGTAACAACATCAAAGGCGCCGAAGGGCAGCTTGCCCTTGAGCTCCTTCAAATCGCTCTCCAGCACCGTCACCCTGTCTTCAAGGTGGTTGAGGGCCACCGCCTCCCGCAGTTGAACGCAGGCCAACGGCTGAATATCCACTCCCGTTATGGGGCCGCCGGGATGCCTGCACCACAGCAGGGGGATAATGCCGCAGCCGGTGCCTAAATCACAGCATTTCGCTTTGGGAGAGGGTGCGGCAAAATCCGCCAGCAGCACCGCATCCGTGCCGAAGGTGTGGGCAGGTGACAGCAGCGCCGTAATGCCTCCGCCGAGATACTCCTCTTTGAACGAATCCGTCACGGCATTTCCCTCCTTTTTCCAAAACTATATCAGTTTATTATACCAATTCTTTCCCTTTCTGTAAACCATTATTTTGCCACGCAAAAAGAGGCTTGCGCCCCGGGTATTCACCCGGCGGTACAAGCCTCTCGCTTTTTATTCTGCCACACCCGTGGCAAAGCCGTGGTATTCATCAAGGAACCATTCGGCGCATTTGGTAATGTGGAAATCCATGCCCTGCTCACAGAAACGGAAATTGGCGGTAAAGTTGCCAAAATAGGTATCCGCCAAATAGCATTTCATCACCAGCAAATCGGGCAAATCCCATGCCCCGGCGGCAAAGGAACGGTAGCCTCTGCCAATGGGCGTATTGATGCGGTCCCCCGAATATCCTGTTTCGGGAAAAGCGAATTCGCGGTATGCTCCCAGGCCGAAAAGAATGGTCTTTTCCTCTCCCCGGGCAAAAAAGGTCATTTTGCAGGTGTCGCCAAAGGTGAAGCGCACCCACTCCATACCCATTCGGTTGGGCTGCAGGCGGTATGTGACGCCGTTCCAACGGCTCTGCAGGGGGGATTCTTTTTCGCCGAAGGGCAAGGGCATACCCAGAACGGGCTCCGCCGTTTCCTCTGCCCCGCCCAGAGGCTTGAGCAAAAGCTTCTCCGACACATCCACAATATAGTTGCGGGCAAAATCGTTGGCCTGGTCATCACCCGTGCAAATCATAAGCACATCCTCCCGGGGGAAGCAGAAGGCAAGCTGATTGCCCATGCCGAACATGGCCCAACCGTATTTGAGCCGCCATGTCTGGAAGCCGTAGCCCATGCCCCGCAGGGAATTCTGGGCGTTATCCTCCGCATTGCCGATTTGCTTTTTTACGGCCTCACGGATATAGTCGGCAGGAATCAGCTGTTCCCCGTCCTCACTTTTGCCGTCATTCATCCACAGCCGGGCAAAGGCCGCAAATTCACGGGTGGTGCACTGCATGCCGCTGCCGCCCCATTTGGTGCCGTCCGGCGCCTCCACGCAGGGCGGAACGGTTTCATAACCGATTTTGGAAAGCACCTTGTTAAACAGATATTCGTTAAAGGGCAGGCCCGTCACACGCTCCACAAGGGCATCCAGCACAAGGGAAGCGCCCGTGTCATAATGGAAGATGGAGCCGCCCCTGTGGGTGCATTCCGCCTGAAAGAAATCCAGTACCCAATCGGTGTGGGAGGTGCGGTAGGGCGTTTCGTTAAAAGGCGTAGCCATCATCAGGCAATCCCGCACGGTCAGCGCCTTCAGGTAGGGGTGCGGGTCGGCGGGCAGCTTATCGGGAAAGAAATCGGCAATGTTGCTTTCAAGGGTAAAATACCCCTCCCCTATGGCAACACCCACCGCCGCGGACACATAGGTTTTGCTCACGGAATACAGACGGTGGCGGAAATTTTCGTCATAGCCCGGGGCATATTCCTCACAAAACACCTTGCCGTGGCGCATAAGCAGCAGGGAGTGCAGATTCACACGGTGCAGATTCATTTCGCGCAAAAACGCGGCAGCCGTGCCGGCAGGAAAGCCCAGCACAACTTCATTTTCATAGGGCAGATTCATGGTTTTCTCCTTCCGGAATCGGTAAATTGAAGATGAAATCGAGTAGGAGGCTACCCATTAGTTGAGTAGCCGACCTCTCACACCACCGTGCGTACCGTTCGGTACACGGCGGTTCAATCATAAACAGTGCATAGACTTGTACGCTTCGGATATGTCATAATATCCTCTGCGTGCAAG
>JAZRWZ010000272.1:0-7769 GCA_045599985.1 Acutalibacteraceae bacterium
CCTCATCAACACCCTGCTCGGCATGCGCATCAACCTGAAAAACAAAAAGCCCGTCATCGCCAACAAAATGGGCGGCTTCTCCGGCCATGCCATTCTGCCCGTTGCCCTGCGCGCCGTGTATCAGGTGTATGAGGCAGTCAACATTCCTCTTATCGGCATGGGCGGCATTTCCAACGCCGAAGAAGTCATTGAGATGATGCTGGCCGGTGCCACGGCCGTACAAATCGGAGCCCGCAATTTGGTGGACCCTTACGCCTGCAAAACCATTATCGAAACGCTCCCCGCCGCCATGGAAAAATACGGAATCAACAGTTTAACTGATATTATAGGAGGTGCCCACAATGGGTAAGGATGTTATCATCGCCTGCGATTTCGCAAGCAAAAAGGATTGTCTGGATTTCTTAAGCAAATTCACCGAGGAAAAGCCCTATGTCAAAATCGGTATGGAGCTCTTCTATGCCGAAGGCCCTCAGATTGTTCGTGAAATCAAAGCAAGAGGCCACAAAATCTTTTTGGATTTAAAGCTTCACGACATTCCCAACACCGTAAAAAAGGCCATGAATGTGCTGAGCAATCTGGATGTGGATATGTGCACCCTGCACGCCGCCGGTACCGGCGCCATGATGGAGGCAGCATTGGAGGGTCTGACCCGTCCCGACGGCACCCGCCCCCTGCTGATTGCCGTCACCCAGCTCACCTCCACCAGTCAGGAGCGCATGAGCGACGAATTGCTGATTCCTCACCCCATTGATGAGGTGGTTATGAAATACGCTGAAAATGCCGCCAAGGCAGGATTGGACGGTGTTGTGTGCTCTCCCCTTGAGGCAGGCAAGGTCAAATCCGTCTGCGGTCAGAAGTTCATCACCGTTACCCCCGGCGTTCGCTTTGCCGACGGTGATGTGGGCGATCAGGTGCGTGTTACCACCCCCGCCAAGGCCAAAGAAATCGGCTCCGACTACATTGTGGTGGGCCGCCCCGTAACTCAGGCAGCCGACCCCGTTGCCGCCTACCGCCGCTGCTGCGCGGAATTCATCGGTTAATTGTGTAATAAATAAGAGAATAACATAAAGGAAGGTAAGTATTATGAGCATTCAAAAGCAGACCGCAGCCGCCCTGCTCCGGATCGGAGCCGTCTTTTTCCGCCCCGAGCAGCCCTTCACATGGGCCAGCGGCATCAAAAGCCCCGTTTACTGTGATAACCGTTTGATTCTCTCCGCTCCCGAGCAGCGCACCCTTGTGGAGCAATTCATTGCCGATACCGTCAAGGCCGAATACCCCGATTGTGAAATGCTTATGGGCACCAGCACCGCCGGCATTGCCCACGCCGCCATTGCAGGCGCCATACTTGGCATGCCCATGGGTTATGTGCGCTCCGGCGCCAAGGACCACGGCCGTCAAAATCAGATTGAGGGCAAAATGGCTCCCGGCACCAAGGTGGTTGTTATTGAGGATTTGATTTCCACCGGCGGCAGCGTGATTGAGGTTGTGAATGTGCTGCGCGAGGCAGGCGCCGAAGTACTGGGCATTGTGAGCATTTTCACCTACAATATGCAGAAGGGCAAAGACAGACTGGCCGAGGCCAATGTAAGAAATGTGAGCCTGACCAATTTTGACGAGATTGCCGAGGTTGCCGCCGAGCAGGGCTACATCAAGGCCGAGGATATTGCCCGCCTGATTAAATTCCGCAACAACCCCTCTGACGAAAGCTGGATTGGAGGCTAATTATTATGCAGCACTTAATTGATATTCTTGACCTGAGCGTGGAGGAAATCAATCAGTTAATCACCACCGCCAACGATATCATCGACCACCCCGCCGATTACTGTGAAAAATGCAGGGGCAAAAAGCTTGCCACCCTGTTTTATGAGCCCTCCACCCGCACCCGCCTGAGCTTTGAGGCCGCCATGTATGAACTGGGCGGCAATGTGCTTGGCTTCTCCGAGGCCACCAGTTCCTCCGCCTCCAAGGGTGAGAGCGTCAGCGATACCGCGCGCATTGTGGGCGGTTATGCCGATATCATTGCCATGCGCCACCCCAAGGAGGGCGCACCCTATGTAGCCTCCCTCAAAGCCGGTGTTCCCGTTATTAATGCCGGTGACGGCGGCCACAACCACCCCACCCAGACCCTTACGGATTTGCTCACCATCTACCGTGAAAAGGGCACCTTCGATAACCTGACCGTGGGCCTTTGCGGCGACCTGAAATTCGGCCGCACCGTTCACTCCCTGATGGGTGCACTGTCACGCTACAAAAACGTGCGCTTCATCCTCATCTCTCCCCCCGAATTGAAGATTCCCGAATACCTGCGTTCCGATTTGCTGGCAAAGGGCGTTTCTCTTTACGAAACCACCGATTTGCTGCGCGTCATGCCCGAGCTGGATATTCTCTACATGACCCGTGTGCAGCGTGAGCGTTTCTTCAATGAGGCCGATTATATCCGCTTGAAGGACAGTTACATTTTAACCCTCGAGCGTCTGGAAAAAGCCAAGCAGGATTTGTGCATTCTGCACCCCCTGCCCCGTGTGAATGAAATCAGCGTGGAGGTGGATGACGATCCCCGCGCCTGCTATTTCACACAGGCCAAAAACGGCAAATACATCCGCATGGCGTTAATCTTAAAACTGCTGCAAATTCAGTAAGGAGGGCTGACAGAATGCAAATCAATCCCATTACCAACGGCATTGTGCTGGACCACATCACAGCCGGCAAAATCATGGAGCTCTACCGCGTGCTGGATTTGGATAATCTGGACTGCTCCGTGGCTATCATCAAAAACGCCGACAGCAAAAAATTAGGCAAAAAAGATATTCTCAAGATTGATGCCGATATCGACATCAATCTGGATGTGGTAGGCTATATCGACCCCAATATCACCGTCAACATCATCCGTGACGGCAAGGTGGTCAAACGCAACAAGCTGGAGCTGCCCGATCAGATTACCAATGTGATCAAGTGCAAAAACCCCCGCTGCATCACCTCCACCGAGCAGGAGCTGCCCCACATTTTTAAACTCACCGACCGTGCCACCAAAACCTACCGCTGCATTTACTGCGAATCCAAAGCCAAGGACTGATTGTCCGAATAATCAATCATAATACAAAAGAAACGATGCTTCACACAGAGCCATGAAGCATCGTTTTTGTTTTTATTATCGTTTTGAAAAAGGCGATTATGCTTTCCCGCCCTCATCCGCCGAAGGGTCAACACCGTTGATAATCAGTTTTCCGACCCACGGCATATGGGGCAGCACATCCTCCGCCAGCACGGCAATGGGAGCGCTGGCCCAGGGGTGGCACAGGCTGGTGTTCCATTTCTGCTCCTTGCCCCAGGCCTCAAAGCAGGTGGTGGCGCCCTCCCGCACCATGTTGTACCAGGAGTGTTCCCCCTCGCTGACAATCAGGGCATAGGCATCCTCATACCGTCCCAACCGGCACAGCGCCTTGAGCATAAAATACGCCACATACACGCCGCAGCAAATGCCTTTTTCCACAAGAAAATCCCCTATGCTTTTTTCCGCTGAAGGGGGACAAATCCCGAAATAGGCGGGAAATACATTGGCGTGCAGGCTGCTGTGGCCGCTCCCCTTACTATCACGAAAAAGTCCCGCCTCAGGGTCAAAGAATTCCGCCTGAAAGGCCGCAATCAGCCCTTTACTGCGGCAGTGGGGTTCTTTCCCCAGTAATGCCGCCATCTCCTCCGTCAGCGTCACAGCGCCCACATACAGGGCATTTATCACATTGTGGCAGCCCGGGCCGATAGGGTCGGTCAGCGGGAAGTCGTAACCGTCCCGCAGGTTGTCGGGCCAATCCACCAGATTCCATTTGTCGTCAACTTTTGCCAGCAGCCCGTCCTCCCTTGCAAAGGCGGCAAAGTGGTCAAGCATATTGTCGGATACTTTCAGGCACCTTTCCAGAAAAGCGATATCGCCGGTCATCCGAAAATACCGCAATGCGAGGATGGGATATTCCAAAGAATAATCCGCAATCTCCTGCATATATCCGCCGGGGGCCACAGCCATCAGGCCGGGGCAGATGCGGGCGGAGGCCTCCAAATCCTCCAACGCCTTTCTCAGCAGGGAGGCATCCCCCGTCAGCAAGGGCTGGGCATGGCCCGTAATCACCAGGTCACCCGTGTATTGGCCCTTTTCCCGTGTGGGGCAATCCACAAATACCTCCTGGCTGCCGTATTTGACACCGCGCTTGCAAATATCCCACACGCTTTGAAGCACCGGATTCTCCGTTTGCAGGGTGCAGTACCCGTCATCAAAGGGCCAATGGCGCACCGTGGCCGTCACCCGCAGGCTCCTGACTTCACCCTCGGGAATAACGGCAGCATACCGGAATCCCCGGTAATCGTATTGGCTCCAATCATTTTCCCCTTCGGCAAGGGTCACAAATTCCTCGCACACGCAGCTGCACCGCATCCGGTAACGTACCCGCTCCGGTGAATCCTCTATTTCCTCCCCGGTCAAGATACGCAACCGGGCTCCGTCTTCTCCCTCGGCGTGAATGCGCAGGGTGCCGGTGAGCAATTCCCCGAAATCGCAGAATAACCCTCCCCCGGGCAACGCTTCCGCCACCGCAGGTGCTTTTTCATACACCTGCAGGGTGGCTGTTGGCGTGGGGGCAAAGGTGTAATCCGGCTGCAAAACCGCCGCCTTCACCCACGGGGTGCGGGGGCGGCGCATATCGTAATCCTCGGCATACATGGTGGAATAGCCTATGGTTTTTTCATTCAAAAATGCGGTGTCAAGGCAGGTTTCCCATGTTTCATCCGTTGCCAGCAGGCATTCGTTCCCCTGCCACAGCTCCGCAATAAAGCCCAGCCGGCGGTCGCCGCTTGTGTAGGCGCGGTTCTCCAGCCCGCAGTAGTGGCAATGGGCCTCCACCACATTGGTTCCTTCACAAAGGAAATCCGTAATATCCGCCTCATTCCAGTGGTAATGCCACGGGTAGCCCTGGGCAGGCCCCTGGCACACAAACCGCCTGTTTACGGTCAGTTTACAGTAATCGTCTGCCGTCAGCCGCAGGGTCACCCTG
Source organism: Acutalibacteraceae bacterium (assembly GCA_045599985.1). Lineage (GTDB taxonomy): Bacteria > Bacillota > Clostridia > Oscillospirales > Acutalibacteraceae > CAG-177. The sequence continues at coordinate 5,040 of JAZRWZ010000272.1, forward strand.
CTTTCCGATTTATGAAAAGAAAAAGCACGGCGCACATAAAAATGCACATTTTTCAAACGGTCGGGTAATTCCGTTTCGCGTTTCTCGCGTTGTTTATGAAAAATATCAACGGGCTTTTCCCCGGAAAATTCGGGCGGGCAAAGCCAGCGGCCCACGGAAAATACGGGTGAATTCACAGCGAAGTCCCCCTCTCGGTTATTTGCAAAAATTATAGCTTTTTTGCGTTTTAAAATCAAGGCAAAAGAGATTTGAACACAATATGCCTTAAAAAGCGATCTTCACGCACATTCGGGCGTTTTTCGCCTTGAAATACTCAAGCCGCAGTTGACACGGGCGGCGAAATTTGGGATAATAAAGAGGATAAAAAACGAAAGGAAGCATTCCTATGAAATTGCGTGCCCCCGCCATTCCTCTTATCACCGTTGACCCTTATTTTTCCGTTTGGAGCAGTACCGATGTGCTTACCGACAGCGCCCCCATGCACTGGACGGGCAAGCCCAACACCCTTGTGGGCACCGTCACCGTTGACGGCGAAGAATCCCGCTTTATGGGTCAGGGTGCCGCCCCTGCACTCAATCAGGTGCACAGCGACATCGGCGCTCTGGTTACGGATTATGTTTTTGCCAACGATAAAATCGTGCTGAGCCTCAGTTTTTATACCGCTCTGCTTCCCGATGATTTGTACCGTCTTTCCCGCCCCGTTTCTTATCTGCGTGCCTCCTACGAATCCGCCGACGGTGCCGCCCACACCGTTTCCCTCAAAATCACCGCCTCCGAGGAGCTTTGCATCAACCTGAAGGGTGCCGAGGCTGTGGAAACCGCCGCCGTCCCGCTGCAAAACGGCTCTGCCATCCGAATCGGCAGCAAGGCGCAGAATATGCTCACCCGCTGCGGCGACGATTTGCGCATTGAGTGGGGTTGGTTTTATCTGTCGGCCCGGGGCGAATGCGTCGTTTCCTCCCTCACTATGGATGACATGACCTGCATCGCCATCGAAAAAGCCATGAACGAGAGTGAAGATACCTTCTTCGCCTTTGCTTATGATGACGTGAAATCCCTGATATATTTCGGCGAGCCCGTGGAAGCCTATTGGCACAAAAACGGCCTTTCCTTCAACGCCATGCTGGAAGAATCTTTGAATGAATCGGAGGAGATGCTCAATCAATGCCGCACCTTTGGTGAAAACTTGTATGACGAAGCCGAAAGCGCAGGCGGCGAGAAATATGCCGAGCTGCTCTCCCTTGCTTACCGTCAGGCCGTGGCAGGCCACAAGCTGGCTTTAAGCCCGGAGGGTGAAGCCCTGTTTATCTCCAAGGAGTGCTTCAGCAACGGCTGTGCCGCCACCGTGGATGTTACCTACCCCTCCACGCCTCTTTTCCTGCGCTACAACACGGAGCTTGTCAAGGGCATGCTGCGCCCCATTTTCCGCTATGCCGCCGGTGAGGATTGGGAGTTTGATTTTGCCCCCCACGATGCGGGCACCTATCCCCTTGTGAACGGTCAAAAATACGGCCGCGGCTCCGGCAAGCGCGAGGAATGGCTCCGCTGCCAGATGCCCGTGGAGGAATGCGGCAACATGATTGTCACCGTTGCCAATATTGCTTTGATGGACGGAAACACCGAATTTGCCGACCGCTATGAGGATATGCTTGCCGCCTGGGTGCGCTATCTGATTGAATACGGCGAGGACCCCGCCAATCAGCTTTGCACCGATGATTTCGCCGGTCACCTTGCCCACAACTGCAACCTTTCCCTCAAGGCCATTATGGGTGTTATGGGCTACGGCCTGCTCATGAAAATGCGCGGCAACACCGCCGCCTATGAGGAATACGCCGCCAAGGCCAAAGCCATGGCAAACAGCTGGGTGACCCGCGCCGCCAATGAGGACGGCTCCTTCCGTCTGGCCTTTGACCGCCCCTACACCTTCAGCATGAAATACAATATTGTGTGGGATAAGCTGTGGGGCACCCACCTTTTCGCCCCCTGTGTTACCTATTCCGAATTTGCAAGCAATCTCAAGCGCTTCAACGCCTACGGTATGCCTCTTGACAACCGCAAGGATTACACCAAATCCGATTGGCTTGTGTGGACTGCCATGCTCGCCCCCACCAAAGCGGAGTTTGAGCAATTCATCGCTCCCCTGTGGCAGGCCTACCATGTCAGCCCCTCCCGCGTGCCCATGACGGATTGGTATGACACCGTCACCTCTCAGGTGGTTGGCTTCCGGGCCCGCACCGTGCAGGGCGGCCTGTTCATCAAACTGTTGGAAGAAAGAATGTAATTGAAATCCATAACTCAGAAACGGCCCGTTTCCTTTTGAGGGGAACAGGCCGTTTTCATATAATCATGTTATTTATTCTTCCTCCGGGGCGGTTTCTTCCGCCTCGGTTTCTTCTTTTTCGGGTTCTTCGGCTTCGGTATCTTCCGCCGCGGTTTCTTCGGTTTCGGTATCTTCCGCCACAGTTTCTTCGGTTTCGGATTCTTCGGCAGGTTCTTCTGCTTCTTCCTGCTCCGTCAGGCCTCTGTCGCAGTTTTCGCACAGCGCATCCACCGCCGATTCAGCTTGATTCCCGTCGGTTTCTTCGCTCGCTTCTTCATCGGAATCGGATTCATTCGTCTGTTCCATCTCCGCCACAAGCTCCGGGGAGGAGATGCTGTTGGCAAGCCCCAAAAAGATGAAGAAGAAGGGCGCCACATAAACCACGGTGTTGCCGAAGAAAGCGGAGCCGA
>JAZRWZ010000273.1:0-3616 GCA_045599985.1 Acutalibacteraceae bacterium
GCGGGTTTCCCCCGGGGTGCCCCCGTGCCGGCCACAAAATGTCACCCACCGGGCGGGTTTTCCACGGCGTGCCGCCGTGCCGGTCAGAAAATGTCATCCACCCGGCGGGTTTTCCACGGCGTGCCGCCGTGCCGGTCAGAGCGGGTGCTCTGACCCTACACTATAAAATCAACCTTTCTTTCTGCACGGGATTTTCGGTTTTCCCCTTTCCGTTATTACCTATTCGTTATTCGCCATTATCTGTTATCTTCCGTTCATTTTCCAATAACGAACCTGAAAAATCCCCCCGGCCTGCGGTGTGCAAGCCGGGGGGATGTGCTTTATCTTATGGGGAATTCAGGAAATCAAAGGTTGATACCAATCAGGCCGAGCAGCCATTTGAAACCGCTTGCAATCAGGTCAAACAGGTTTCTGATGTGCCACACAAGGCCTTCCCAGAAGGTGTAGGAAACCTCGATTTCGATTTCTTCCGAAATATCGGTGCCTTCAAGGGTGGCGGTAATGGTTGCCTTGCCCTTGCCCACTGCCTTCAGGTTGCCGTCTTCATCCACGGTAACAACCTTTTCGTTGCTGCTGGTGTAGATGATTCTGTTGGTTGTGCTCTCTGCATTTACGGGAGCAGTTTCTCTGTAACCGAGCTGAATATCAAGGTCGGGAACGGTGAAGCCTTCCTCCTGCTGCTTGTGCTCAACCGCTGCAAGGCCGTTATCCTCTGCTGTGTCAACATCATCAAGGTTGGCAGCGGAGTTAATAGCTTCCTTTGCATCCTCAACAAGCTGTTTTACATCATCGGTGGCGTCTTCGCCTGCAAGAGCTTCAACTTCCTTAATGGCTTCCGCCTTGGCATCGGCAAGTTCTTTTTCGGCTGCCTCTGCTGCTTCCTCTGCGGCTGCTTTCTTGTCTTCAACAGCGGTGAGGCTTGTGGCGTTATCCATATCCTCTATTGCCGCTTCAAAAACGGCTTTTGCATCGTCAGCAGTTGCATTTTCCTTTTCTTCTGCAAGAGCTTCTTTTGCTTTTTCGATTGCCTGTGCAAGAGCTTCGTCTGCATCGGCGGCGTTCTCAAGGCCGTCTGCCTTTGCGGATGCTGTGTCGGTGAGGTTGGTTGTGCTTTCAACATCGGCAACAGCCTCGTCAATGGCTGCCTTTGCTTCGTCGGAAACAGCTTTTTCTTTTGCTGCTTCAAGAGCTTCGATTGCCTCTGCCTTTGCTTCGTCAAGAGCCTTGTCGGCATCGGCGGCATCGTCAAGGGCCTCTGCCTTTGCGTCTGCAACAGCCTCGGGGCTGGTTGCTTCGTCGATTGCCTTAATGGCGTCGTCGATAACTGCTTTTGCTTCGTCGGATTTTGCGCTTGCCTTTGCAGTTTCAAGGTCTGTCTTTGCGGCAGTTTTTGCATCCGCAAGAGCCTTATCGGCTGCTGCTGCCGCGGCGGTTCCTGCTGATTTTGCGGAAGCCGCCTCGGCGGGAGTGGCTGCCTTATCCACATTGGCAATAGCCTCGTCAAGCGCTGCCTTTGCTTCGTCGGACTTTGCATTTGCCTTTGCGGTTTCAAGCGCTGCCTTTGCATCGGTCTTTGCCTTGGCAAGGGCCTCCGCCTCTGCCTTGCGCTGATTCTTAACATCCTGCCTTGCCTGTTCGATGATTCCGTTAAAGAGCTCCATGGAGAAATCTTCAAAATCCGGGGTATCTTCGGTATTCTGGATTTCGTCGATGGCATCGTTGATGATTTTCATGACCTCTTCGGAGGGGTTTTCGCCTGCAAGCTCAAGAAGTTTGTCGCACATTGTGTCTTTGACATACTGGTGGCCCAGCTTACTGTCGCATTCGCTGAAGAACTTGCTGAAGTCTTCCGTATTGTCGATTTTCCCGGCTTCTTCCATGAATTCTTTTGCCATGTTCACGATTCTGTCGGAATAAACGCCGGAATCAATGATATCTTCCAATTCGGTAATAAGAAGCTCGCGGAATTGCTGGAGTTCAATCTGCTCCCTGCCTTCTTCCAGAACCTCGACGAGCTCTTCATATGTTTCCGTGTTTTCCATCTTCGCCAGGACATCGGCAACAACGGCTTTCAATTCATCGGAACACCCTTCGGATTTGATGGCCTCGTTGAGTTCGGCGCTCGTGCTGTCGTAGAGCTTGCGGTAATTAATTTTATCGGTGTATTCATCAACGATATTTTTTATTTCCTCTGTGGTTCCGGCAGCGGCAAGCTTTTCCTCTGCCTCTGCGGCAAGGGCCTTGACGGCATCGGAATCCCCGGAATCGACAAGAGCCTTGATGGCATCGGCTGCGTCCTTTCCGGCGGCAAGCCTGCCTTCGGTGTCGGTGTAATCACACACATCGCAGGTGAAGTCATCCATGCCGGTGTGGGTGCCGTAAGCCGCACCCGCCAGACCGCAGGTCGAGTAATCCTCAATGGTGCAGTCCTCTGCGGTGCAGGCATACCAGTGACCGTTCTTATCGGAGGAGTATTTATCGCTGAAGCTGTGGGTGTGAGAAACGATACGGTAGGTGTTGTTATCCACCTTCAGGCAGAGGCCTTCCCCGGCGGCGATTGCTGCGTTGTTGGTGAATTCGCCCTTATCAAGGGTAAAGGTTACGGCTCTGTTTACGGTAATGGTTTCTTCTTCGGTATCTGCCAGAAGGGTGATCGTTCCGTTATTTTTAACTGCAAGAACGGCATCGGCAAGGTTTGCGTAGCTGTGACCGTTTGCCTCTGCACCTGCTTCAACAAAGGTCATCCCCGAAAAGTATTCATCACTATACCATGTGAATGCACCGTTCTCATACGGGGTTTTGTCGGCAAAGATATACTTCTGGTCGCCTTCTTTTCCTCCTTTAACCTGATATCCCGAAATACCCACTTCCATACCGTCCTTGGGAGCATCGGCACCGTCGAGAATATTTATGCTTCCGCCGTAGTCACTTCTGGCTGCATTGGATTCCATCGGGTCTTCTTCTTCCGGCAATGTCATGTTATCTTTGACTACTGCCGTACCGCCGAAATATCCGTTTGTGTTGCCGCCAATATAAACACCGGCACCTGAGCCGCCGCCGATGGAATTGTTGATAATGGAGCCGCCCGTCATAAGGAAGGGCGTTTCCGTGCGGTTGTAGGAGGTGACATAAACACCGCCGCCGTAATAGGGGGAATAGTTGCCGGCGATATAACCGCCCCTCATGATGAAGGAGCTGAATTTATCCACGAAAACACCGCCGGCAGCAGAGCCGCCGTAATCCACGGTGATTTTGTTGCCGATGATGCCGCCGCCGTACATGACAAATTTGCAGCCGTTTCCTTCTTCACCGTTACCGAGCATGATTGCACCGCTGCCGCCGTTTGTAATAACACCGCAGTTATATTCATACTCACCGTTATTGTCAAGCACCTGAACATTGGCACTTTCCGATTTTTTGAATTTATGAGTCTGATTGGTGCTGTTGCAGTCATAAAGAGTGAAGCTGCCACCTACGGGGTTAATAAATTTACCGTTAAGGTCAATTACATATCCGTTCAGGCAAAGAACAACATCTTTATTGTTTGATGCAATCGTGTCGGAAACGGTAATATCGCTTGCAAGGCAGCCTTTGCCGCCGTTTGCAAACAGGGCGG
>JAZRWZ010000274.1:0-6860 GCA_045599985.1 Acutalibacteraceae bacterium
CTGGTCGGAGATGATGTTAGCGCTTTCGTAGTTGCACTTGATAACAAGCTTGTGACCGTCCTCGGTAATGTAGCCCCATTTGCCGGTTTTGGCATCCTGAACGGCGGCATAACCGTTGTGGTAACGGTCGCGGTCGGAATAATCGTCGGTATCAATGTCATCCAGCACTTCGTCCTCATTCACGCCGTGCTGTGCATGAGGAGTATCGCTGATGGCGAAGGTTTCCATGTTCACTTCATACAGTGAACCGCCTGCCTCAAGTCGGGCAAGGATGTGGTAATTGTTGCGGTCGGTCTTGTACTGACGGCCATAGGAGCAGCGAATAATCTCATAATAACTGGGAGCCAGCACAACATCGCCGTTGTAATTCATAAGGCCCCATTTCTGAGTATCCGTTGAAAGGAATTTACAGCAATATTCGTTCATATACTCGATTTCGCTGTAACCGGTAAATACATCATTCTTCCACTCTGTGCTCACGCCTGCCGTCACATCGGAGATATTGGAGGGATTCTCCGCAGGGTCGGGATTCTTGCTCTTCTTAAACGCAACCGCACACACAATGGCAATCACGATAACCAGCAAAAGAGCGATACCCGCATACAGCAGAGTTTTGGGAGAAAGCTTCTTTTTATCGGAAGTTTTCTTGCCGACCAAAGAGGAATCGGTTTCAACGGGGAAGGCATCAGCCTCGGGCTCCGGCTCACCTTCGGTGGAAATATACTCCCCTACCTGAGAGTCAATATCGGGAATATCAACCTCACCGTCATCGGTAAATTCGGAAATGGAGCGGTGAATTTCCTTGAGCAGTTCATCACCGGTCTGCACCACAGAGGAAGGCTTGGTGTCGGAATCAATCACAATCGTGGCGGGTTCTTCATTTTTGCCGGTACTGTCATCGGCACCTGATTGGGTATCTTCACCCTCATCGGCCGCGGCATCCTTTGCCTCATAGCGCTCCACAGCATAAAGGAATGTGCTGCGCACCAGTTCAACGTCAACAGCCGTCTTCCCGGCGGAGGTCTGGAAAATTCTGGTCAACACAGGCAGAGTATCCTCCGCCACGGTATCGGGAGCCTCGGGCAAGGAATCAATAATGGTCGCTCTGGCCTTTGCCAGAAGGGAATTGACCGTGCTGACGGAAACGCTCAGGAATTTGCCGATAAAGTCAACCGGCATACCCACATAGTAGTGGAGCACGGTAACCGTGCGCTGCTCCTTGGGCAGGTAGGATACGGTATCCTCCAGCTTGCGGCAAAGGGACTCGTCCTCCAGAACAGAGGCGGGCAGGAACTCGGCCGAAAGAGCCGTTGCCGCTCCGTCTGCATCGCTGAATACAAAGGTCTGAGTGTCTTTGTATACACCGGCAATTTTCTGCTTGAGCCACGCTTCAAATGCCTCGGGGCGTTTGAGCTTGTCCACACTGTTGAAGGCAACAGCATAGGCATCTTTAAGCACCTGTTGGGCGGCCTCATTGTCGGCCGTCAGCTTCAGGCAAAGGTAATAAGAACTTTTAAGCGTGTTGGAATAAAGCTTGGCAAAAGCGTCTTCGTTGCCTTGTTGTGCATCCAAGACAAATTGAACAAGGTTTTCGCTCATCGTTTTTCCACTTCCTGTCTGAATTATGTATCATGATGAATAACAACATATATCCATAATAATACAATGATTCTATACCAAAAGTGGTGTCATGTCAAGCAAAATACGGGGATTTACACCCATATATAGGGTTTCGCCGGGCTGTTACACGCTGTTTTTCATTCTGTCTACAATTTTCTTTTCCAATCTGGAAATATAACTTTGCGATATGCCAAGTAAATCCGCCACTTCTTTTTGAGTATGCTCTTCTCCACCGCCGATACCGAAACGCATTTTCACAATCAGTTTTTCCCGTTCGTTCAGAGATTCCACCACATTGTGAAGCAGCTGCCGTCTGTCCTCCCATTCCATATCCCGGTACAAATCCTCCGGGTCGCTGCCCAGCACATCGCCAAGCAGCAATTCGTTGCCGTCCCAGTCGGTGTTGAGCGGCTCGTAGTAAGACACCTCTGCCTTGAGAGAATTAGTTTTGCGCAGATACATCAGAATTTCATTTTCGATACACCGTGAGGCATAGGTCGCAAGCTTTATGTTTTTGTCACAGCGAAAGGTATTGACCCCCTTCATCAATCCGATAGTACCGATACTCACCAGATCCTCCACGGGAACACCCGTGTTTTCAAACTTTTTGGCAATATAAACCACAAGGCGGAGATTGTGTACCACCAGTTTATCCCGTGCCGATTTATTTCCGGCCTCTGCCGCCGCAAGGCAGCGCTCCTCCTCCTCTTTTTTTAAAGGAGGCGGCAAAGTATCCGGCCCGTTTATGTAGTCGATTTCTTTCACAAAAAACCGTCTTTGAATTTTTATTAAACGGTTTTTCAGCATATTCAAAAGATGTTTCATTTCACTTTTTCCTCCTGAGTTGAGCTTTCATACAAAGGCACGCCGAACAGAGCATCGCACTCCCCTGCGCACAGCCGCTGCTGTGTAACGGCAACATAGATATCCCGACAGAAATGCCATACACCCCCCGCAAAATAGCGGGCCTCGTGGGCAGGGAAGGCCGGCAGCACCCCCTCGGTGCCTACGGTAGAAAACGGAATCAACCGAAAGCCTCCTTTTTCCCCGATTTCTCCCATACGGAACTGAGAAAAGCCCTCGGGCAGAATCCCCTGCACAAAGGATTCCGTTACCACCACCACGGGACGGTTTGAAAAAACATCGCGCATGGTATTGCCGGTGTCGAATAACGCCTTCCCCTCCCGCACCCTGCCGCCCACAGTCAGGGCAAAGGGATAAACCGAGCCCTGCATGGTGCGTCTGCGGGACAGTACGGAAACCAGTGTGAGCACCCCGTAACAGACGGATGCGGAAATCACGAGGGCAGGTACACCGATTTCAAAATACACCGCCCCGTTGCGGTACATGATTCTGTCGGGCAGTACTTTATACCAAAGCAGTATCATCAGCCCCGCAAAGGCCACATTCACGCCGAAAAACACAGCGGTTTTGCGAACGAAGGCACGGATTCCTTCCCATCCGAAGGCGATAACCACCATCAGAAGCATCATCCCGCATTTGATAAAAAATGCCCATGTATTTTCTATGGGAATCAGCAGCAAAAGGGATGAAACACCGCCCAATACGGCGCTCAAAAGCAATCGTATGGCTTTCGGATAACAGTGCAGGAACGTTGCAGAGAGCCGCAGCAGCAGATAATCCACCAACAGATTGGTGCCAATCAGTATATCCACATAGATGACAGGCAAATCACACCACCCCTTTGCCTGCATTATACGCCGCCCTCCCACGGCAATTTGTCACTATTGGGCGAGCAAAAAAATTATCGGCCATTCTCTCAAAGCAGGCATAAATAATCCGCCGGAGAGTCATCTCCCCGACGGATTGGTACTGATTAAGTTTTAAGGGTTTTGCCTTGTCGAACCTTCGGCTGCGGCAGTTCATCATACATAGCGTTGAATAAATCTGCCAGGTAGGATTTGTCGTCCACATCATCCACCAGAAGCATTTCTTTTGCGCCCTCGTAGGGAATCTCATATTCCGCATCCGGCATAAAAGCCTTTGCACCATCAACGGCCTTCACAAGAAATCTGTCATCAAAAATGCCGCCCACGATTTTACCGCGGTAGTATATGATATATTCCCCCATCATGGCCCTGTAAGAGATATCCTGCAAATCCGACAACTGCTCCAGAATAAAATCCAGATATTCTTTGCTTGAAGCCATAACGCACCTCACATACTCCTCATACACGGCATCAATTGTGAATCAGCCGATATATTTCATAATCACGGGGCTGAATAGGATAAGCAGCATGCAAACGGGAGCCACGGCGGTAATCATAACAAGATAGAGCTTTTTGGATTTGAATTTATCCTCACCGATAAGGACCTCATCCTCAATAAACTTGGTTTTTGCAAAGCAGCTCACAAGAATGCAGGTGAAGAAGGCTACAACGGGCATCATGATGTTGTTGCTGATAAAATCGAAGAAGTCAAGGAACTGGTATCCGAACACGGTCACCGTATCCCAGATGCTGTAGCCGAGGACGGAGAGCATACCGATTGCAAGAATCACAACAAGGGTAATCAGGCTGCTGATTTTGCGGCCGATATTAAACTTTTCACTGATGATGGAGGCCACGGTTTCCATCAGGCTGATGGAGGAGGTAAGGGCAGCCAGCGCAACCAGCACGAAGAATGCGGCGCCGATGATGTGACCGCCGGGAATGGTTTCAAAAATACTCGGCATGGTGATGAACATCAGGCTGGGGCCGGCATTGATGGCATCGGCATCCCCGCCGCTGAACACAAACACGGCAGGCACAATAATCATACCCGCAATCACAGCCACAAGGGTATCAAAAATACCGATCTGACGGGCGGATTTTTCGATGGAATCCTCTTTGCGCATATAGGAACCGTAGGTTACCATGATACCCATGGCAAGGGAAGTGGAATAGAAGAGCTGACCCATGGCATCCACAGCGGTTTTCAGCAGCATTTTAGGCGTAACCTTGGAAAAATCGGGCAAAACATAATATTTCAAGCCCTCCAAGGCACCGTCCAGCGTGAGGGTGTAAACGGCAAGGGCGATGATAATCACAAGCAGCGCAGGCATCATGATTTTGCTTACGCGCTCAATTCCCTTCTGCACACCCAGCAAAACGGAAACAGCAGTAAGAAGAACGAAAACAATAAAGAAAATCGTGGGTTCCTTCACCGTGCCGATAAAGCCGGTGAAATAGGAGCCGTCCGCAATGGCGGCCTCACTGCCGTGACCGGTCACATAGGAAACAAGGTATTTGAGCACCCAACCGCCGATAACGCAGTAGTAAGGAACAATGATAACGGGCACAAGCGCCGCCAGAATGCCCAAAGGGGCAAAAGGCTTTTTCACGGTTTTGTAAGCGGTGATGACTGTGCGGCCTGTTTTGCGGCCGATGGCAATTTCGGTTACCAGCAGGGAAAAGCCGAATGTCAGGGCAAATACAATGTAAATCAGCAGAAAAACTCCGCCGCCGTCACGCGCCGCAAGATAGGGAAAACGCCATATATTTCCAAGACCCACAGCAGAACCGGCAGCCGCTAATATAAACCCGATTTTACTGCCGAACTGTTCTTTTTTCTGTTCCATTATTATCATTCCTCTTTTATCTTCATTTCAACACAACGGGAAGTATTTTAACAACAATCGTGTCTTATGTCAACTATTTTCTGATGCATTCCAAAATGTACCAAATTTCGAAAATAAAACAAATATTTCAGATTGTTTGATGATAAGAAAAAGCTGTCAATATTTCTATCAACAGCTTTAAAAAATATCCTATTTTTGACGAAGAAGGAAGAACCTTTTCCATCATTTGTCTGCACGGCGATTATTGATGACCTGCCGCACAATATACACCGGGCGGTCCTTGGCCTGAACATACACCTTGGCCAGATATTCACCCAGAATTCCGAGGCAGGTAAGAATCACACCGCCAACAAAAAAGATAACCGCAATTTCCGTTTTCCCTTCCCCTGCCGCAAAAATGATGAAAAGAGGCAGAGAAAGGATGATGAACACAACGCCAAGAATCAGGGGCAGCCGCAGCGGAAACGTGGAAAAAGCCTCGATGCCGTCCACGGCGTAGCGGAACAGTTTGGAGAAGCTCCACTTGGATTCGCCCTCCATCCGTTTATCGGCGGTATAGGCCATATATTCGGTGCGAAAACCAACCCACGAAAAAATACCTTTGCTGAAACGGTGATATTCCTTCATGCCGATAATGGCATCCACCATGGGTCGGCGGAAGGTGCGAAAATCGCTGGCACCCTGACGAAATTCCGTTTCGCTCATACCGTTTATGAGCGCATAAAACGCTTTTTTGAAAAGAGATAATACCTTGCTGTCGGTTCTCTCCTCCTGATAAGCGGCAACGCAATCAATTTCGGGGTTTGCTTCAAGGCGCTTCACCATCTGCAGCGCTATGGCGGGATGCTGCTGCAAATCGGCATCAATCACCGTTACGTAGTCACCGTCGGCATGGTTAAGCCCTGCCAGCACGGCGGCTTCCTTGCCGAAGTTGCGGGAAAAATCAATCACCCTCACCGCAGCGGGGCCTGTAGCCAGCTTTTTGAGCACATCCAGTGTGCCATCGGTACTGCCGTCGTTCACATATACAATTTCAAAGTCATACCCGCTGCCGCCGAATACGGAAACGGCCTCCTTATAGAAAGGAGCCACATTTCCCTCTTCATTGTAGCAGGGAACAACCAAAGAAATCTTCATCTTACGTTCTCCTTATGGATTACAGATTAGCGGCGCTGCGGATTTCCTCCACCTTGTCGGTCTTTTCCCAGGATACATCCACATCGGTGCGGCCCATATGGCCCAATGCAGCCACCTGACGGTAGATGGGTCGGCGCAAATCCAGAGTTTTGATGATGGAGGCAGGGCGCAGGTCGAACACTTTATTTACGATGGCGGCAATTTCGGCATCGGGCAGCTTGCCGGTACCGAAGGTTTCGGCAAATACGGAAACAGGCTCCTCCACACCGATGGCGTAAGCCACCTGAATCTCACATTTATCCGCAAGGCCTGCGGCAACAATATTTTTGGCTACATAACGGGCTGCGTATGCAGCGGAACGGTCAACCTTTGTGGGGTCCTTACCGCTGAAGGCACCGCCGCCGTGGCGGGAATAACCGCCGTAGGTATCCACAATAATCTTGCGGCCGGTCAGACCGCTGTCTCCGTTGGGGCCGCCGATAACGAAACGGCCGGTGGGATTGATATGGAAAACGGTTTTATC
>JAZRWZ010000275.1:0-2054 GCA_045599985.1 Acutalibacteraceae bacterium
AACCACCCATGAAAACGGAATGAAAAATGGGGATTTGTAGGGAAGTTGGAAGTTGGAGGTTGGAGGTTTTTAAATACGTGCGGCTACGCCGCAGGATAACACGCAACGCAAAGCGTATGCAATGGCTTAAAATAGAAGCTGCAACATACGCTTTGCGTTACGCTTATATCACGCGAGCGTAGCGAGCCTAACTTGATACTTCCAACTTCCAACCTCCAACTTCCAACTTTTTTCATCCCCACAAATCCCTATTTATCGGGTGATACCATCATCTCTGCGGGATGGTAATGCGTTCAACTCTCCAACTGCTTCTGCACCTGTTGGGTGCGTTGGGTTATGTGCTGTTGCAAACGGTTTACCGCGTCTTCCTCTGCCCCGCCGGCAAGGCACATTTGTGCTGTTTGTTGGCATGAGTGGGTGATGCTTTGCACAATGTTTGCCACTTGCTTCATGACCGTTTTGGGGGATAAGGACAGTTCTTGGGCAAAGAGCCCCCAGCGGCGGGATGAGACATAGTGCGACCATTGTTGCCCGCCGATGCGCATGGCCAGTTTTTTTTGCAGCTTACGCCCGTAAAAGGTTGTGCTCAATAGGTCGTAAAAGGGTGCCAGTTGCAGGGAGTTGCCACGCTGCAGCATAGAGAGATTTTTGGCATGAGCATCATTATTGCCGATGCAGAGGTTAAAGGCCGCCCATTGCACCAACAGCAGCAGGTCTTTGGCTGGGCTGTATGAGTAGCGGCGAATCATATCGGCACAACGCGCAAAACCGGGGCCGCCCTCACTTTCATATTTCAATGCTGAACTTAAACCTGAAAGCTGGCAAAAATCCTCCTGCGGTATGCGGATGGGATTAAAATCGGCGCCGCGGCGGTCGTAGCGGTTTATAACCAACACCTTATATTGCGGCAGGGGTAGGATTTCCGTTGCGGGAACAGGCAAGCCAATCTGCTGCGCTAACTGCATGCAAAAGAACTCATTCAACACGGAATGGGGAAAGTGGGGGATGGGTAATTTGATAATGCAATTGCTGGCAGCCCCGCTGCGCGGTAGGTAATAGGCACCGTTTTTGCGAAACAGCGGCAGTTTGTGCTGTGCCCCGGCAAGGGAAAGACTGGTACCCGCCCGCCCTGCGGCCATGGGGAGGTTCGGCAAGCGATTCAGCTCTGCCTGTAGCTCTTGCGGCGACAAGGGGGTATAGGTTCCATCGGCCCCCGCACCACCCACGGAAAAAGCCCCGGCACAATCCAGCCCGATGTGGCTGAGCAACCCGAACACATTTTCGCGGCTGACCTGATAGTGGTCTGCCAAGATTTTGCGAATACCCTCTTCCGGCAGTAGGTTTTCAAAAAAGCTGCGGACACAATCGCCCGCATGGTGCTGTTGGCTGCGTGGCAAGGTAACGGAAATATCAAAACCTACCTGTTGCCACTGCGGGTCATAATTCAGCTCGCAAAAGCCGTTGTCGTTTTGCAACAGGTCTGCCACATGTTGTGCGCCGTAGTATACAGGGAGAGATTTCATGCTTCATGGTTCCTTTCCGTGTCCTGTTCTCCTTCGCGGGGGAGCAAGTGGAACTCCACCCCCAGCAAGGACAGTATGTGCAGCACCATGGAGATGCTGACCCCGCGCTTGCCGCGTTCCAGTTCGCTCAATAGGCGCGGGCTGCACTGTGCGACAGCGGCCAAATCTTCCATCGTCAGCCCCTGTTGTTTACGGCGCTCACGGACAAGAGCGCCCAATTGCTGTTCCGTTGAAATAAGCATATTCCTAATTGGGAATATTTTAAGCAATCATGGCAGAAAATCAAGGCTTTTTTCCTAATTGGGAATATTTTGTTTCAAAACAAGCACTTTTACCAAAAATATTCCCAAAAGGGAAAATTATACAACCCCGCCCCATCCCCCGCAGCGCATCTCTTTCGTATTCAGCTATACTCCCGCGCGGAGGCGTGTGGCGACTTCAATGCGCAAGAGGTAAGAACACGGCTCCTCTTAACAACATAACTAACATACACTAAACAAACAACATGAAGAAAACACTATTCCTCAGCGC
>JAZRWZ010000276.1:0-5452 GCA_045599985.1 Acutalibacteraceae bacterium
CAGCAGAGCGAGCCGTCGGCGTTACAATTCCTCTTCCGCGCCGTTGCCGGGTGACAGGATGGTGCGCTTAGGGTACTTTTTGCGGTAGGCAGCCAACGCACGGAGACGGCGGCGGTGGCGGAAGGTAATCATGATTCGCGCGGCAAAATCGCGGGTGATACTTCCGTTATCATACAGTGCTTTCAAGGCGGCGCAGAAAGGGGGCTATATCCGCCTCATCGGCACGGCGCAGCAGGGGCATCAAATCGGGATTGCGAAGCAGATACTCCCTTTCACTTTCAGAAAAAGCATAGGGGCAACGCAAGTCGGCAGCATCGGGAATCAGACGGCTCATAACGGACAGAAAAGATAATAACCACCGCGAATGTACTGTTTTTCGACAGCAAGTGCAAGGCTTTGCGGCAGTAACGAGCGCGCTACCACCCAACTGCCCAACGGAAGCATTTTGGGACAAAGCATCACCAACGGCTTCGGACAGGCCGTCGTTCAGGCACAGCCGAACACCCTCGGCGGCTTTATTTACAGCCGTAGTGAGTATAATGACAAGGGTGAGCTGACACGTCAGTATCAGGACACAGGCTTCGGTACCGCCCCGACTGCACCCACGTTGTATGAATATGATGCGTTCGGTAATCGGGTTAAACAAACGCTGGCGTTGTGTGATGCACCCACGCCGCTGAATTCTCCTGTAATCGAAATGAGCTACGGCGTTGAAACGGCAGAAGACGGTGTGTATTCCGTTGCCACGCAGACACGCTACAATGCCGAGGGGAATCCCATCCCTACCACGCAGAAACAGCTGCTCTCTCAGCTTTCTGCAACACTTGCAAGCAAGAGCATCAGCGTCGATGCCCGCGGTAACAGCACGGTGCAATGGGCGGAGCACACCGCCCCCGCCAAGGTAACAAGCTACAGCACCATCCCCGGTTCTGCCTACACCGCGCAGAGAGTCTCGGTGGACGGCTTCACCACCTCCTCCGTGGACCACGCGGGCATCACCTCATCTGCTACCCGCCGCTACACGGAAAGCGGTATCGAATACACACAGACGGATGGGCGCGGCAACACGACCACGACGGTGACTGACATCGCCGGGCGCACGGTAAGCGTGACCGATGCCGCAGGTAACACCACAACGACGGCTTATTGCGATTGCTGTGATAACCCTGCCGTTATCACCGACCCGCTGGGCAACACCACGTGCTACCGCTATGACGAGCGCGGGCGCAAGGTCGCGGAATGGGGCACGGCTGTGCAACCCGCCTGCTTCGGTTATGACGATATGGACAACATGACCATGATGCGAACCTTCCGCTCCGGAACGGAAACAATCAACACCGATCCGAGCGAGCGAACGGATTATGACCAAACCACTTGGGCATTCGATGCAAAAACCGGCCTTGAAACGTCCAAGACTTACGCCGACAATACATCGGTGATTAAGGCTTACGATACATACAATCGCCTCGCAACCGAGACGGATGCTCGTGGCAACGTGAAGACACATTCTTACGAACAGGCTCGAGGTCTGCTCTTGGCTACCACGTACTCTGTAGTTGACGGTACTGCGGCTACTGCCGACCGTAGTTTCACATACAATCACCTCGGTCTGATGACGCAGGTCGTGGATGATGCTGGTACGCGCAGCTATGGTTACAATGCTTACGGCGAGCGAGAAACAGACAGCCTCATGGTGGATGGAGACACTCATCTTATAACCGAGCAGCGCGACAGCTTCGGGCGTTCCGTTGGATATATTTACAGTAAGAACGGTAGCGCTCAGCAAACTATCACCACCGGCTATGGGGACGACGGGCGCATCTGTTCCGCCGGCTTCCTGCATGGTGGTGAGGCCAAAAACTTTGGCTACACCTACCTTGCAGGTACCAATCTTCTGCAGGTACTCACCAAGCCGAATAACATGACGCTCACCCAGACCTACGAGGCAACTCGTGACCTGCTCACCAGCATGGCCTATCACCGAGGCTCCACTCTCGTAGCACAGCGCACCTACACCTACGACATCCTCGGTCGCCCCTCCGCTCGCAATACCGCCCGCCAAGGTAAAGTGGTGAACGATACTTTCACCCACAACACCCGCAGCGAACTGGCCGCCGCTACTGTCAACGGTGCAGATTATGCCTACCTTTATGACAACATCGGTAACCGAACCTCTGCGGAGGAAGGAGATGACTACACCGTTTACACAGCAAATGCTCTCAATCAATACACCGCCATTCAGAAAAATGCGCAGGAAGCGTTCTCACCGCAATTCGACGCCGACGGAAACCAAACACTCATCAAGACGGAAACCGGTATTTGGTCCGCTGTCTATAACGCCGAAAATCGTCCGATAACATTCACCAACTCGGAAAACAACACGATGGTGGAATGCGCCTACGATTCCATGGGGCGCCGCGCGTACAAAAAGGTAACAACCAATGGCAGCGTCACACTCCATCAGCGTTACCTCTACCGAGGCCACCTGCAAATCGCATGCTGCGACCTCACGCGCACCGCCCACCCCTGCTTGTGGCTCATCACCTGGGATCCCACGCAGCCCATCGCCACTCGCCCCCTTGCCATCCAAAAGAACGGTACATGGTACACATACGGTCTCGACCTCACTAAGAATGTGTGCGAAGTCTTTGGCTCCACAGGCTACATCGCCATTACCTACATCTACTCCCCCTACGGCTCAGTAACCACCACCGGAGCCGTTATCCAGCCCATCCAGTGGAGCAGCGAGGTGTGGGATGGTGAGCTGGGGCTAGTGTATTATAATTGGAGGTATTATAATGTAACGAATGCAAGTTGGATTATTAAAGATGTAATTTATGAGTTGGGAGGATTAAACCTATCTTTATATTGTAAAAACGCTCCAATAAATCAATATGATATTCTTGGAAGACAATGGAATTCGGAAAATGGAAAAATAGCAATTCGCGAACTAATCAATTATACGGAAAAGAATATAGAACCGTGTATATGCAAAGATATTTTAACATCGAAAGGAGAATCTATTGATTGTATAACTGCAGTGATTTTAGTCATAAGCTGTGGTTATCATTTAAGCAACTCAAGAGAAAAATCTAATTCAATTTTAAACCTAAAAACTAAAGATGCAGATTATTTGTCAAATCTTTTACTATCATATAACTGGAAAGCTGTATTGTATACAAAAGATACAAGAAAAGTAACATCGACACATGACGTGGCTAGAATGATAGCAGACGGTGATAGCAGAGGCACTATGATACCTTTAGAAGATATTGCATATATGTATGGTAATAGTATAAAGAAAAAAAGAATACATTTCAATGAATCTAAAATAAATATTCCTCTATCTGGTCTAATTCCAGACCTCGATCCATACGAAAATAGAGCTTCATATAAAATGCCAACTGAATCATTCGCTTTTATCTCAACTACATATGGTTATCATACAGGAATATATGTAGATGGTCTCGTCTACGCTTACCCACATGTTTCTACTAATTTCAGTTTTATCGATTTCATAAATGAATATTTTTCGTCCGCTGTTGGATGGTTAATGCTGCCTCCAGATTCGCAATCCAATATTCATATTTATCAAAATATGATGAATAACAAGGAATATATAGTTTATCCTCAATCAAGTTTAATCAAATAGTTATTTAACAATTATCTAAAATTGAGTAGGGGGGGCTTTACCCCCCTATTCAATTCACCATACATGTGATTTACCGCACACGGCAGTTCCATGGCGTGCGATTAGTACAGTTCTGCCATAAATCCTCGCCTGATACCCTGACTACTCCTCCACTTAGTTACGGGAATTCGAACTTACACCGCTTTTCATTCCTCGCTCGAGGCCCCATACATTTCAGTGTTTCTGGGTATTGCGGCTATATGTTCTGAAATTTGAGGGTAACCCATGCTTGTTTCTTCTTTTCCCTGTGGAGGACTATGTCTGGCAGACTCCCGCCAGACGGATTTCTCCGCAGTGTGCATATTGCATTGGTTGTACAAATATACCACAGCAGTATTTATATTACTGCTGTGGTACACTACTTATGCTAATTCAATAACCGAAATTTGGTGTAAATTTATCAATAATGTTGATTATAAAGCTTAAATGATCGTATACTTCACTTCCTCGAAAAAGTAATAATCGGCTTTGTCGTTCCTTACCTTTAGGTGATATGAAAATAACGTCAACCCCTTTATCTGAGGTATAAATATATCTTATAACATCGTTTTTTATGGAGACAAAATCGGGATCTCCAAAATTAAGCCTAACCAATTTTTCAAAATCATCAGATTCAATTTGAGGATTAAAAAGTAACTTTCGACAATAAATTAAAGATACATCCTTATCTGTGCAAAAAAAACGAGCTTTATTTAATTTATCTTCCGTTATCCGCCTTTTTCGCACATTTGATAAACCATGGGAAGTATTTGGACTTAATTCATAATTTAAATCAGGTAACATGCATGCCGGATAGTATAATTTATCACCATTGAAAAATTGTATAAAACGCCATTCAGGTAACAGCGTATCTTTTGAGAAAATTGCATCAAACTGTTTGATTTTATACTTTGCTTTATAATTAACGCGATAAGATAAATCTCCTATGGAAACATTTTCAACAACATCTGCCCATGTAATAGATATAAAAAAAACGCAGAGTGATAATATAATAATACTAAAATATCGTTGCATAGTGATTCTAATGGTAATCTGTCGCTCTCCTTTTGACGAAAACAAGCCACTTCTTCTTGTTTTGTTGACCGAGTGAGCGTTGACTACAACTAGCATAAGCTGATGTTGTTGTCAATGTTTTTTATTTGCAGCTTTCTTTTGTAACTTTATTTTTACAACATATTGTTTATAAACCTCTTACAATGCAAGAAAACTTTCGACTCCCATTGGCAACCCGCATGAAAGACCCGCCTAATGGCGGGTCTTTTTTTTGGTACGACCGACGCGATATGCGCACTGTGGTGAAAGTCCACAAAGTGCCGCGATGATGAGGAAACCCAAACTTGAAGAACAAAGCCCCCGACAAAGCCGCCGAAGGCTTGTAGGCGGATTAGCCAACCGCAAAGCGGTTGCCCGAAGGGCGAGCCCCCGATGGGGCGGGGGCGAGGCAACTGTAAGGGGGATTAGCCTAACGCGAAGCGTTTGCCCGAAGGGCGAAGGCGCGTGAGGCACGCCTGAGGCAACTGCGGGGAGGTAACGAACCGTGGGAGAGGAAGGTCGAGGGGAAATCCCGACTGTACGAACAGAAACTGCATATAAGGCCGGATGGATGGATGAGATTGCCGTAAGTGCCGAAATCCCATACATCATCAAGAGTCCATAAGGTAGATGCAGACGGCGCGGGAGGAAAGTAGGATATTCATATTCGGTGAGACCCTACTAAAGCGTGAAAGTGCTGCGGAAGAGTTGACAGGGTGTCTGGCGAGG
>JAZRWZ010000277.1:0-3629 GCA_045599985.1 Acutalibacteraceae bacterium
ACCCATCTTGAAAAACTGACTGCCGATATTGTCCGTGAGTTCATTGATAAAATCGTTGTTCATCACCGCAAAGAAGAAAACGACGTAACAACGCAAAAGGTTGAAATTTACTACAATGTAATCGGCAAATTTGAACTGCCGTCTGTGTATGAACTTCCGAATTTTTCATCAGTGGCAGAAGCAGAAAAATCACTCGCCGAAAAAATCATTGCCTGACGGATAAAAAAAGAAGAAATAGGGTTTACCCAATTAAGTAAATCCTATTTCAACCGTCGATATGGTCGGAGTGACGGGATTCGAACCCATGGCCTCTTGGTCCCGAACCAAGCGCGATACCAAACTTCGCCACACCCCGAAGCGGTGCTTATTATATCTAATTCGATTGTAAAAATCAAGTGTTTTAGCATGAAATGTTGATATATATAAAATCTTTATTATATAACATTAAAAATACCGCACCCTGTCTGTCAAAACAGGGTGCGGATTCACACTATTTTACCCTTTTGTTATGTATCTTGATTACCAAAGCAGCAACACCGATGAAGAACAGAATTCCCACCACAAGCAGTACGGCCATGATACCGAATGCACCAAAGTAGTTTATGGGCTTATCCTTGGCAACCAGCTCCCAAAGAAACTGCGGATTATAAAACGGATAAGCATAGCAGTGCATGGGAAAACAAACGCCGCGAATGATGGAAAATATAGAATAAGCAAGAGGATAAATTCCAGCAAGCCAGGCCTTTTTCATCGGTATTTTTTGATTCGTCGCAGGGAAAAGCCAAATCAGAATCATAAACGGCGGCATAATCATGTGATAATAAATCTGGATAAAGCTTGAAAAGGAATGCACGGCAGTGTCCCATTTTGCAGGCGGCGTAAACCCAAGAGGAATACCGCAGCAGTAAACAAGCCCTGCAATAAAGATATAAGTTGTGACAAGGGCACCGACAAAAGGAGAATACGCGAATTTCTCTGCTTTTTTACAGCCGAATATCGCCAAGGCAGAAGCGATAAGGTAAATGTACCCGAAAAGGTTTGAATGAACGGTGAAATACGAAAGAATGTTATATTTGCCGTAGTCAACGGGAGAATATTGGGGGTCATATTCGAAAACATAATATGACAGTCTGTGTATGATAATCAGCATTCCGAACACGCCGAAAATCAACAAAAGAACGCCGAACAGTTTTTTGTTATACGGTGCTTTTACTTGCATTTTGTCACCTCATCCATAATCGCTGAATCTATCATATCTGCTTTTATAAAATTATACCTCATCACCGGCACATTGGCAAACATATTCTTTATTTTTCGTTTATTTCCCGCAGAGCGGTATACAGCTTTACGGAATCGGGATGGCCGCAAAAGGCGGCGGAATCCGGCGCGTTGACAAGGCCTATATGCTGGTAGCAGAGTATTTCGTCAACATAAGGCGAAACCGCTTCTATCTGCTTTTTTATGCGCTCAATGGGCGCGGGAACAAGAGCGGAACGGTACACCATGCCTTCAAAAGTGAATAATTCAATATCCGCCCATAACTTACTTTTGCCCGCTTTATCGTGGGCTTTCTTCAGCCTTTTATAGTAGCGTGCCGTCTGCTTGGGGGTTGATTTTTTTACGCCGACCTCGTCCTGATAGGCGATAAAATCAACATTCATTTCTTTTAGCTGCTTTACAAATCTTCCGTTCGGTATGGCGATTTTGGTGCCGAAGGGTGCAATCAGCGTTTTGGTGCCGGGTGCGATTCGTTGTGCTTCGGCGCAATAATCATTCACATATTTCACGAAATTTCTGCCGAACCGACCTATAATGCAGGTTTCATCGGGCAAATACCATCCGAAAAATGACGGATGAAAACCGTATTTTTCCCAAAGCTGCCCCATGGCCTTGAATGCTCTTTCACGCACTGGCACGGATTTGATATTCTCGGCCGGCTTGGTCCAGTTCCCGTAAAATCCGCAGGAAATAAATACTTTTATATCGTATTCATCAGCCGCACTTAAAAGCTCACCAATGGGGTCTTTGCAAACCATATCGGCAAAGGGAAAAATGTCGGTATCAAAGTAGCAATATTCGTCATTGTCATACACAATGGCGGTGTTCATCAGCACAAGGTATTTTAGCCCCCAGGAGGATGCTTCCGCCACCTTTTGCCGCCATTGTTCCGCTGTAAAAGAGCGGCAGGCATCGTTCCAATACTTGCCCTCGGCAGCGGAATGGTGCCTGAATTCAAACCAGGCGCCCGAAATGTGTTTTTCCACGATTTTCACCCTTTACGGCTCAATATTTTTTGGAAATCTTCTGCTCCGCTTCCTCGCGGGTAATCAAGCCGGAGTTGCAGTCCGCCATAATCTGCACATCCTTATCTTTGAGGCGGTAGAATTCCCATACAATCCACGCAAGAATGCAGCCGATTGTGGGCACAAACACATAGAAGAACCAAAGTGAATCAAGGGCGTGAGTGGATTGGGCAACACCCGCTTCTTCCAGTTCTTTAAAGCTTTCGACCTCAACCATCTGCCAGCCCACGGATTTAAGCCCAAGCAGGAAAAGACCGAGGGCACCGGAAATGGCCCCGGTAAGCTTGGCAACAAAGGTCTGAATGGCAAATGTGATACCCTTTGCCTCGATTCCCGTTTTGTATTTGCCGTATTCGGCACAGTCGGGGGTAAACAGCGCCATGGCAATAGCTACAATGGCAAGGGGAATGCTGCGCAGCACAGAGAGAATGATAAAACCGACAATCGTCTTGTACCCCACAAAGTACATGATAATACCGAGAACAGAAACAGCCGCCATAGATGCGCGGTAAAGCTTCATTTTGTCGTACTTCCTGATAAGGTGAGGTATCAGGAGCGATACAATGGCAGAGGGGGCAACGCCCAGTGCAGACACAACAAGGGAGAACAGAGAACTGTTAAAGAGGTAGTAAGAAACATACAAATTCAGCGCACTCTGAATATTCAGCGCGGCATAGAAGAAGTAGCCAAGATAATAAATGAACAGGTATTTATTATGGATGAGGTATTTGAACATTGCACGAACGGTGAATGTTTCCTCCTCCTTGGAGTGATACCTCTCTTTCAGTTTGAAAGAAGCAGGCTCCATGGTGGCAAAGGCCATAACGCAAAGCACCACAGCAACCACCGAATAGCCGGCACCGATTGCTTCGGAAACAAGCACGGTTGCCACAACGGTTGTGATACCAACGCCGATATAAGTCCATATGCTCTTGTAGGAGATTACGGTGTTGCGCTCATCAAGATTATTGGTCATGGATGTGATAATGGCAAAAATCGGCACATCGCAGAGGGTATAAGCGGCATCCCACAAAATGTAGGCAACGGCAAACCACATCAGTTTTGCGTTTTCGCCAAATGAGGACGGAATAAAGAAAATCAGCACCGTGCAAATGGGAATGAGTATGGTGGAAAGCTTAATCCACGGCAGATATTTTTTGCCGCTTTTGAATTTTACTTTGTCGAAAATCACGCCGAAAATGGTATCGTTCACCGCATCCCATATTTTCACTATAAGCATGACGGTAGCCGATTTTACAGGAGAAATGCCCTGAAACATAAGGTATGTGACAAGGTAGGTGGAAACAAGGGTGTAAATGATGTTCT
>JAZRWZ010000278.1:0-4771 GCA_045599985.1 Acutalibacteraceae bacterium
AGTTGCGGAATAAGAAAGAGAGGGCTCAAAAATGGTCAAAAAAAGTATCTGTGTTATTCTTTCCCTGCTGATGGTATTCGGTGCGGTTATCTGTGCAAATGCTGCGGATGACGGTTCCCTTTCCTTTGCCGTGGCCAGTGACCTGCACTTCAATTTTCCCCGTGAAGAGCTGGCTTATGACATTGATGACCCCGTGTATTTTTACGCAAACCGCCGTGCTGCCATGGAGGATGAAACCGGCTTTATCATCGATGAATTCCTGAATGAATGTGCCGCCAATGACGATGTGGAATTTGTGCTGATTTCCGGCGATATGGCCGACCACGGCCGCACCATCCCCGAGGAGCATATGGCCGTTGCTGAAAAATTCCGCGCCTTTGAGCAGCAGACGGGCAAGCAGATTTATGTGATTAACGGCAACCACGACTGCTCCGAAAATGAGGGCGACACCTCTTTTGCAGAGTTTCGCAGCATCTATGACGAATTCGGTTACAGCGAGGCCAAGGACACATTGGGCGCTCTTTCCTACACTGCCGATCTTGGCAGCAAATACCGTCTGATTGCGCTGGACAGCTGTGATGAAAGCAAATCCACCGAGGACGGCATGAGCACCGAGAAAGTGCAGTGGGTGTGCGATATGGCCAAAAAAGCCAAGGCGGAGGGCCGTTATCCCATTTTGATGATGCACCACAATCTGCTTGACCACATGCCTCTTCAGCGCATATTCAGCCGCAATTTCATTATCAGATTCCATTATTCCACCGCTGAATTGTTTGCCGATGCGGGTATCAAGTTCGTTTTCACCGGCCATGAGCATTGCTCCGATGCCGTTTCCTACACCAGCGCACTGGGCAACACCGTAACGGATTTTGCCACCACCTCCCTGACGATGTATCCTTTGAGTTACCGCCTTGTGAAGATGACGGATGAGGCCATGACCTACACCGAGAAAAAGGTGGAAAAAATTGATACCGATGCCCTCACTGCGGGCACGGTAGGCTACACCGATGAGCAGATTCAGCTGATGAACGATGATTTGGATGCCTATGCCAAGGGCTTTTTGAAGAAAGGCATTGAGTACCGTCTTTCCCTTTCCCTGAGCATGGAAAAAATCGGCATTGCGGAGGGCGAGGCTTTTTACAATCTGGTGAATACCGCCGTTACCGGCCTGACCGATTTGCTGGAGATGCCCCTTTACGGAGAAAACGGCGTGCAGGCCCTTGCCAAGGAATACAGCATTGATTTGCCCGACTCCGATTATGAAACCGGCTGGGATCTGGCAACCGACTTGGTATCATGGCACTATGCCGGCAGCGAGCCCTTTGACCTTGACAGCACAGAGGTGGTAATGCTGCTGAAGATGGTGGATTTGATTCTGCTGGATGACCTTTCCACCGTTAACGATGAGGTTTTTCTCTCCGCTGCCAACAGTCTGTTTGAACAGTTCGGCACAAGCGGCATCTGCGGCGAGCTCACCCGCCTTGGTGCCAAGGTGCTTGGCCCCGTTACCGCAGGGGAATACTTCCTGCTTGCCCTGGCCAGCCCCATTCTTTACGCCTTTGCCACCGATAAAGACGGCGTGGATGATAACAACGGCACCTTACCCGGCTACGGCACGGTGAACGCCTCCCAGCGCCTGAACAGCTGGTTTACCAACTTTGTGAATCAGCTGAGCAAATGGATTCGATACCTGATGATGAACCTGAGTTATGTGGCGAAAATTTTCACTAAGGCTTTTTAATTGATTCTGAGGGATGAATCCCTCGCTGTTTGATTACTACATATAATGCAAAAGCGATGGCGAACCGGGTTTTCGGTTAACCATCGCTTTTTCGTTTGTTTGTTATGATATTTTGTTTCTTTGCTTACATGGATTCAGGAGAAGTCGAAATTATTCTGCCACATTTTTCTCCCACCATTCGGTGTAGGCGCCAACATAGTTGGTTTTAAAGCCCGTAACGCCCATGGGGGCCAGCTGTGCCCACCACTCGGTGTAGTCACCGAGGTTGGAGAATACCTTCACGCCCATTTCCGCCAGCATATCCACATCTGCTTTGGTAAAAGCACCGTCATTCAGGCCCACTTCATATAAATCGGAGCGCTTTACGAAGTCCATGGTTTTGTCGTTAATCCAGCGGATATTGGCACCAAGGCGCAGACCCTCGGGTTTACCCACGCATCGGTAGTGCTCCTGCATCTCCTCCAGCACGGCGTAATCGCCGCTGAAGAAAATATATTTTCCCACATTGGGGGATTGGGCAAGGATTTCGTCCATTCTTTTGAGCATGCCCGTATCCTTGAATTCCACCTCCACGGTAATGTCGTAGTCGGCAAGCCATGCGTCAAATTCGGGGAAGGTGAGCAGATGGGTCACACGGCATTCGGTGCTGTCTTCGGCAGCGGGCACACGGGTGCCGCCGGCCTTTTCCGTCCAGGGAACGGGGGGATAAAAGTTATAGAAAGCATTGCGGAAGGGGATATCGATTTTTTTGATTTCCTCCACCGTCATTTCCTTGAGAACGCAGTCCTCATGCTTGCCGAAGGTCATGTATCCGAGGTTTTTGTTATGGGTCAGAATGATTTCCCCGTCCTTGCTGATATTGATATCAATTTCGATTCCTTCACAGCCAAGGTCGGCGGCTGCCTGATAGGAGGGCAGGGTGTTTTCGGGGGAATCCTGATTCACGCCCGTGTGGGCAAAGCGCATGGGAAAGCCGCAATATTTTTTACTCATGGTGGTTACCTCCAAGGTCGGTCAAAAGGCCGTAATATATGTGCTTGCTGCATCCATAATGCCACAATCCGGGCGGGAATGCAAGGCAAAAAAGATGCCGCCAAAACCATATTGGGTTCGAATCCCTTTTGCCAAGGGCAAAACGCGCCTTTATCGTAAGAAAAGAAAATATCCCGTCTGCTCAATTCTGACAGATGCAGACTGGTAAAAAAGATGACGGAATGTATTGCAACAGCTTGCTTATTCTGTTATCATTGGATTATCATGGATACTTGTAGCCATGTACTTCAAAGAATTTCAGAAGAAAGGCACAGTTTAGCGGCTGTGTGGTGAGTCGGATGAAGCTTCCTTTTGAATTGAAACCCCGTATCAGCAGAAAATCAACGTTTTTTGCCCCGGATTCTCCCGAGGTGCCTGCCGCTTTGTTTCAAAACGAGGCGGTGTGCCCCGATTTAAGTGATTTTCCCCTGCCTTTGCCCTCTAAAAAAAGTGACTATGTGTGCAGTGCCGTCACCGAGGACGGCGCCCAATGGTTCGGCGGAATCAGCGGTATTACCCGCTATGACAGCGGTGCCGAGTTTGAAGTGGACAAGGTGATGTATTTTGCCTTTGAGCGCGATTTGCCCGACAACAATGTGAAAAACCTGTTGGCGGAGGGCAGCGGCGTTTGGGCGCTTACCGAAAACGGTGTAGCAAAAATAGAGATGGTTACGGTTTCGGCACTGGAAAAAGCCGAAATCCTGACTGAGGAAACCAAAAAATACGTGCAGCGCCGCGGCATGGTTTCTCAAAAGAGATTGGGAAAGCGCGGCGACCTTTCCTCGGCTCTTCCCTATGCCGAATCGGATAACGACGGTACATTTACCGTCGGTTTTGCCGTGGGCGAAGTGTTCAAATATGCTTTCTACAAGAGGGAAAAGGGTGCGGATGCTCCCGAAACGCTGGCTGCCAAAGCCTCTGCAGTGGAGGCCATTGAAGCCTGCCTGCTGCTTATGCACATTCCCGGCCGCGGTGACGGCTTTGTGGCAAGAAGCTACCATCTGCCCACGGAGCCCGTTCCCGATGACGGTTTCTTCTATGTGAAAAAAGGCGACAAAGCCTATTGTGCGGAAACCACAGCCTCCAAGCGCCGCGGTATTGTTGGCCTTGAATGCAATGCCTCCGCTCCCGTTCCCGAGCGTTTGGCAAAGCTTTACAAGGATGCCGGCTGTGACGGTGAGGGCATTGTCTACAAGGCAGATACCAGCTCCGACGAAATCACCCACCATTACTGGCTGCTTTGGCTGGCTCACGATTTGCTGGGAGAGGATGACCCCGAATTGGATGCCCTGATGATTGAAACCGCCAAGGGGCTTACTGCTCACATTATTGATAACGGCTTTGTGCTGCGTGACTGCACGGGCAAGCCCACCACCTGGGCCCGCTGGGACGAGGAATATTTCAACAGCGATGCCGGTTATGTGGATGCCTGTCTGAACGCCGCCGAGCTGCTGATGTACCTGCAGGTTACCATGCATATTTCCGGCGAGCAGGGCCGCTGGCGCAAGACTTATGACGAGCTTGTAGCCAAAGGATATGCTGCCCTTTCCGCCAAGCACTATGACAGAATGGTGCAGGCCACCCTCTCCATGGGTATTGACTATGTGGAGGATATTATGTACGGCGACCACATGCTGGCTCTCTGCTCCTACTGGGGCCTTTGCCGGCTGGAAACCGATGAGGAGTTGCTGAAGTATTACCGCAAGGGCTTCCAAAGCTGGAGAAGCTCCATGGCAAGGGAGCATAATCCCGTCTATGATTTCCCCTATGCCCTTTGCACGGGTGAAGAAATCGATATGCCTAAGATTGCCGACTGGTTCCAGCGCCACAACCTGAGCCGTTTGGCAAGCCGCGTTACCCTGACAGGCCGCCACGATATGCCCGTTATCCGCCACAAGGGCGATTATAAAGAGACCGGCTTCCTTGCTCAGGCCGATGAACGCTTTATTTCCAAATATGACCGCAATCCTTTGGAATACAAGGATGAGGACAGCGGCG
>JAZRWZ010000279.1:0-2377 GCA_045599985.1 Acutalibacteraceae bacterium
TTCGGGCATTTCGATTTTGCCGCGAATCATATCCTCAAACACAATGCGCTTGTCCTCACTGCCGCCCGAACGGAAGCGAAGCACCCAGCTTTGCCCGGCGGCGATTTTCTCTTTGATTTCATCCAATGTCAGGTCACGGCATTTGGCCCATTTGCCGAAGTAGCCGCGAATGTCGGCACCTGCCGCCTCCTGCTCCTCACGCAGGGCGGTCAGCTCCTCTGCCGAGCAGAAGCAGGGGTAGGCAAGACCCTGCTCCACAAGGGATTTTGCCACGGTCTGGTAAATCTCCACACGCTTGCTTTGGGTATAGGGGCCATAGGGGCCGCACTCCGTGGTAAGGCCGGTAACACCCTCGCTGAAGGTGACACCGAAAGCGGACAGACCCCTGGTAATGGCGGAAACGCCGTCTTCAATCTCCCGTTTCTTGTCGGTATCCTCCACACGCAGGTAGGACACGCCGCCGGAAACCTTGGCGGTGAGCTGGTCTACCAGAGTCTGGAACAAGCCGCCGATATGTAAATACCCCGTGGGGGAAGGCGCAAAACGGGTGACACGGGCGCCCTCGGGAAGCTGACGGTCGGGGTACATCGCCTCGTAATCCGCCGGGGTTTTTGTGATGTGCGGAAACAGTAACTGCGCCAGCGCAGCATAATCTTTCATTTCCATCAGTGTATAACACTCCTATTTTAAGATTATCCTATATTATAAAAGAAATCTTTCCTTCTATCAAGAGCAATTCCGCATTTTTTGTCTTCTGTGAAGACAAAAGTTTTTGATAACATCAAAAAGTTGACAAACCCCTGTAATTCTGCTATGATACTCCACGCACCGGAGGAAAGGCGGAAAATTGCCGTTTTCGGTGCAAAAAAACATTATTTTTTCCCATACCTCTTGATATTATTGTTCAATTATAATAGTATTATATATTGAACAAAACTCGAGTAGGGCTTTGTTTGGGTCATATGGCGTGCGGGTCCTGTGCGGCAGGGCGCCGTGAACCATGTCAGGCGGGGAACCGAGCAGCATTAAGCGGGCAGTCATGCGCGCCACAGTCTGCCTGCCGCCATATGACCGGAGCAAAGCCCGCTCTTTTTTTATGGAAAGGAGGGAACAGGTATGTACCAGGCGCTTTACCGCAAATGGCGCCCCCGCAGCTTTGATGAGGTTTCGGGTCAGCCCCATGTTACCCTTACCCTGCAAAACGAATTAAAAAGCGGCCGCATTTCCCACGCCTATCTCTTTACCGGTTCCCGCGGCACGGGCAAAACCTCCTGCGCCAAAATTCTGTCCAAGGCCGTCAACTGCCTCAATCCCCAAAACGGCAACCCCTGCGGCGAGTGCGAACTCTGCCGGGGCATCGACGAAGGCTCCCTGCTGGATGTTATCGAGATTGATGCCGCCAGCAACAACGGCGTGGATAACATCCGCGACATCCGTGAGGAGGTCAACTTCACCCCCGTGCGCTGCCGCTACCGTGTATACATCATTGACGAGGTGCACATGCTCTCCCCCGGCGCATTCAACGCCCTGTTAAAAACGCTGGAGGAGCCCCCTGCCCACGTCATCTTCATATTAGCCACTACCGAAATCAACAAGCTGCCCGCCACCATTCTGTCCCGCTGCCAGCGCTTTGATTTCAAACGCATCTCCCCCGAGGATATTTCCGCCCGCCTGCTCACCATTGCCGAGGGCGAATCCATTGATTTGACCGATGACGCCGCCAACCTGATTGCCCGCATTGCAGACGGCGGCATGCGTGATGCCGTATCCCTGCTTGACCGCTGCTGCGCCCACGGCACTGCCGTGGATGCCGATGTAGTCAGCGCCGCTGCCGGTATTGCCGGCACGGAGCATCTGTTCCGTTTTTCCGAAATGATTGCCCAAAACGATTTTGCGGGCTGTATCGCCCTTGTGAACCGTCTTCACGCCGAGGCCTGCGATATTGAGAGCCTCTGCACCGAGCTCACCCTGCATTTTCGCAACCTGATGGTTGCCAAAACCGTGAAGGACTGCGGCCCCCTGATTATCTGCCCCAAGGCGGAACTGGAGCAATTAAAGGAACGCAGCGCCCGTTTCAAGCTCTCCGCCATCCTCAACTGTCTGGATATTCTGGAGGCGGCAGGCAAAAACATGAAGAATGCCGTCAATAAAAAGATTCAGATGGAGGCAGCCGTTATCAAAATGTGCTCCTTCAAGGCCGAATCCGAGGGCGGCAGCATTGATAATGAAGTTATCAACAATCTGGTAAGCCGTATTGATGCGCTGGAGCAAAAACTGGCTTCCGCTCCCCTTGCCGCTGCTGCGTCGGCTCCCGTTTCCGCTCCTGCCGCAGCCGTGAATCCGCCCAAAAAGACGGAAGCACCCGTTATTACCGCTC
>JAZRWZ010000280.1:0-4845 GCA_045599985.1 Acutalibacteraceae bacterium
AACCCCATCTTGCTTCCCCTTGAGGGGAAGCTGTCACGAAGTGACTGATGAGGTGTAGCCGTGAAACGGCGTAATAATTCAGCAAACGCCTCATCCGCTTCGCCGTGGAAAAACCCGTAGTTGAAAAAATACATTTGCCTGCGGCAAATCCGGCAAGACACAGTGGTCTTGCCCTACACGAAGTAGGTGCCATGTTGAAAGAATTGCGTGTAGGGCAGAGAGGTTATTCTCCCATTACACCTCATTCGTCAAGGCGTTCCGCCTTGCCACCTTCCCCTCGAGGGGAAGGAAGGAGTGCAACCCGCAACTCCTCCCTCCTGATTTCTGATTCTTCATTGAGTTAAGCTCCTCCCCTACGGTGTAAAATGCCGGGAACCTAAAAACCTTTCTCATCCCTTGCTTTCCCCGAAAACATTCCCACGTTCTTGCCCTACACGCAACTTTCTGCATCTGAAATTTCTGAAAACCGAAAGCCGAAAACTGAAAACGCCAAAAATGTATATAGCAACATTCAACAAAAAGGGGAGGGCGAATTTGGCAATATTGCCATTATATAGAAAAACATCCTCCAATTTTATATAATATTTATATTAATATTCAGTTCATAATTATTGACAGGCCCCCACCGTGGTGATATACTGACAATGTGTAATAGTGCCCAACTATCTTCACGAAAATCTTTTATGGAGGGATTATCTTGAGCAAAACGAAACAGATCATGAGTATGATCCTCGTTGCCGTTATGGTCATGACCTCGTTCCCCGTGGGGTCTTCCTTAACAGCAACAGCCGCCGGCTCGGATGTCACCTGGAACACGCCTTCAGCGTCCACCACCGGTGTGTCCTGTGTCATCAGCGGCGCAGAAGTCATTCGTGTTGCACTGTCACAAGGTTCCTACCTTGCCGGTAACAAAATTGTTGCTGCAACCGAAGACGGTATCCCCTACGGCACCGGTACCTACTCCCATTTGGGCTATGCCGGCGCTTCTCACACCAAGGCTGAACTGACTCCCAAAATCACCCTGAATCTGAGCCAGCCTACGGATGAGGAAAAAATGCCTACCTACACGGTCACATCCAGGGCCACCGGCAACGCCGTAGACCTTCGCCTTGACGGCAGCGCCTACGACGGCGGCAAAAGATTTGTTTACACATTCTACCTTCCCGATGAAGGTCAGGGCCCCGAGGCGAATGCGGGCGACACTCTGCTTTTCACCTTCAATTACAAAGTAAACGGTACAAACTACACCTCTTACCACACCTCCAATGTGCGTGAGCTTCAGTCCCCTCCGGGCAAAGCCTCCTACGCCGTTCGTACCTACTGGGGTAGCTACCAGTCCCGCCTGGGCCATGTGTTTACCGTTCAGGCAAACGGTCTTTACGGCCGTATCGGCTATACCCGTGATAACAGCGGCTGGGGCTCCAACGGCGCCGTCGGCAACACTGTAAGCAGAACTGCTGACGGTAACCGCGTTCAGCTGAACTGGAACTGTACGAGTCTGAGCCGTTCCCCCAGCACCAATGAGACCTCCACACTGGTTTCCGGCGCTGCCCAACCCTCTATCTTCTCCAACAATGAACTTCACACGAGTGACTATTCAGTGGGCGATGAGTTCTATCAGCACGGTTATAAAGATGATGAAAACCGTACCCGCGGTGACCTTTATGTTGACCGTTCTGTTGTCAGCAGCGCCAGCCAAATCAATATGAGATACGCCATCACCCGTATCGACGGCGCTGATAATGGTGACTGGGGCAATGTATCTCTTACTGCCTACCATGTGACGGAGATTCTCAACGAAAAAGATTTGCAGACTACTCCCGAGGGTGACATAAACTACAAGAAAAATGACTGGAGCGACTATTCGCACACTGCCACTGAGTACAGCCACTTCAAGATGCCTGTCAGAGGTGAGAACTCAAACTCTCTTCCCACCATTCAGCAGAGTGACCCCGTAGGCGGCCAGCTGGTTGTTCCCATAAGCGGTGACCTGTATACCGGCTCCACCGGTTACATCTCCGCAAACAACGAACATGCCGACAGAGGTAACCCTGTTCGTCTTTCCATGACATTCTCCATTCACTCCAACGGCGGCAAAAACGCTATCGGTGTTACCTCCGGTTTCGACCTTTACATCTATGTTACCGATAAAGGCGACCTGCGCAACGTAATGAATGTTATCAACGGCTCCCTGAGCGCCTGCGATACTTCCTCCGATGCCAATGTTAACCGCGGCAAATACGGTGCAGTTCATTTCACTCCCGGCATGGGCGTGAATCCCCAGGCTGCTTCCTTTACGAGCGAAAGCTATGCAACCTACAGAGAGGCTTATATCCAGGCTTCTGCTGCTCTTCATAACGGCAAGTCCTTCAACCAGAATGAGATTGCCATTGCTACCGCAAACCTGATAAATGCCTATGAACACCTGGCTCCCATCAGCAGCAGCGTTAAGGCTTACATGTACCTGAACGGCACCACCACTGCCGTGCCCGGCACCAATGCAGCAGGCTATACCTCTCAGGTTTACAACGGCGGCGATACTGCCATTGCAACTGCTCCCGCAACCATCGGCGGTTACGAGCGTATTTCTCCCGAGACCCAGAGCAGAACGATTGGCGCCAACGTTGAAGATATCATCTTCTACTATCAGGCCATTGAGTCCACCTACACCTTCGACCCCGTTGAGGTTGATGCCGGCGGTAACAACGGTGACGGTATAACAGGCACAAAGACCAAGACGTTCGTCTTTGGCCAGACCTACAACCTTACCAACTACGCCCCCGCGTTCACCTACAAAGGCTACACCATCGAGGGCTGGTACCAGAACTACAACAGAACCTCCGGTGTGTTCAGCAACAGACTGGCCGACAACTACACGGTCTCCGAAGTGGGCGACAAGACGCTGTACGCCAAGTGGGAGCTGGCTCCCGAGCTGCTGCATTACAACATCGCCATGACCGGCCAGACTATGGCAGATGCCGTTTATCATCCCGGCGATCAGCTTGTGAAGCCTGCCGACCCCGACTTTGACGGTTTCACCTTCGGCGGATGGTACACCGATGCTTCCTTCGCCACTCCCTTCAACTGGAACGCCACCGTTGAGCAGCCTTATGTGAACGGCATGGACAACTCCAGCTACGTTTCCGAGATAACGGCCTACGCCAAGTTCACCACCTTCAACGGCAAGGTAGTATTTGAGGAGAACGGCGGCGATGCGGTAACCGATATCGACCTTACCGGTTATGCGGATAACGCCTCGGTTACTCTGCCCACACCCACCCGTCTTGGTTACACCTTTGACGGTTGGTATGCCAAGTCCGACCTGAGCGGCTCCAAGGTAACCACCGTTACCGCCACACCTACCATGAAGGTTACCGGTATCGGCCTGTATGCCAAGTGGGTTCCCAAGACCTTTACCATCAATTTCGACATCAAGTACGATGAGTACACGGCTTCTCCCATTGATACCACCACCAACCCCGCATCCATCACCGGTGCAGTCGGCGAGAATATCGTGAACTACTGCGCTTCCACAAGCCAGACTCTGCCCGGCACCATTACCCGCTACGGCTGGGACTTCATGGGTTGGACAAAGAACGCCAACGTGAGAAACCGGGAGTTTACAACCAGGACTGCTTATGACCAGGCAGTAAGCAACGGCTACCGTTACGATCTGGAAGAGGCCGATGCCGTATTCCAGGCGACTGATGACGCGGCAATCACCCTGTACCCCATGTGGGTGAAGAACACCAACAATGCCTTCATCAACCTGGATACCTATAAGATGATGAGCGGCGAGGCTGTTTCCACCGATGAGACTGACATCAGCAACGGCGATATCGTTACCGTTCGCATGACGGCCACCACCAACTTCTTCACCGGTTCCTCCACTTTTGTTTACATGTATGACAACACCTTCTTTGAGTTGGTAAATGACGGCACCTCCGCCTTCACACTCAACGGTGATAACGATTACATCAAGGCCATCAACGGCACCGCCGACTACTTCGGCTATACCGACAGTGACAGCAGCTTCGTGCCCGCCGGCGTGACTTACCCCGCCAACGACACCACTGCCTCCCACTACAACTGGATTCAGGTCTCCATTGACCCCGACACCCAGAACGGTTATGTGAAGCCCGGCGCTTCCGCAGGCGGCTCCTACATCCTTGAGTTCAAGCTTCGTGTAATTGCCACCGACTACACCACTCCCGACAAGGGCGTTGTATTCATGGATAATGCATGGACCAGAACAAAGGAAAACAACGGCGGCACCATGTTCTTCGGCTGCTGCGCCACTGCTTCCGTCGATGTTTGGGATTCCTACAACAACATTGTGCTTCCCGACCTGACCTATGCAACCTCCACCGTTACCCTGAAACCCGACAACAGCACCGAGACTGCCGTTACCCTGAACCCCAACGGCGGCACATGGCCGGATAGCACTACGGGCACTAAGTACTACACCGGCGATGCGGAAGAAGAAATTCTTGACTATGTCGGCACTCCCTCCAAGTTTGGATATACATTTATTAACTTTACGAAGGACGGCGACGACAGCGATGTCTGGGCAGAGGGTTACTACGCCACCGTTGAAAACAACGGTGCAACCTATGTTGCTCAGTGGAAGGGCGATGACGTTACCAACACCTTCATGAACAACGACGGCACCGATGCCTTCACCACGGCTGTTTCCGAATACGGCAGCACCGTCGTGAAGCCCACCGCTCCCACAAGAACGGGTTACGACTTCGCAGGTTGGGCTGCCACGGCAGATGCACAGACCGGTTCCGATGACCTCGGCACACAGAGCACTGTTGAGGGTGCTACCTTCTACGCGGTCTG
>JAZRWZ010000281.1:0-3936 GCA_045599985.1 Acutalibacteraceae bacterium
CGTCAGGCTACGATTTCGCTATCCCTTCTTCTCGCCTATACCTCACGGTATAAACCTTGGGAGTCGCTTTCGAGTTCGTCGGTAACTACGCCTCAGTGGACTTTCACCACAGAGCATTGATATGCCCGTCATACCAAAAAAATCAGCCCACCCTTTGGGGTGAACTGATTTTTTGGCTGAGGAATAGGGATTCGAACCCCAACAAACAGAGTCAGAGTCTGTCGTGCTACCGTTACACTATTCCTCAATATTTGTTTGGCTACGGCTCTATATTATACACGGATTATTGCGAATGTCAACTGTTTTTTTTATTTTTTCACGCGTTTTTTCTGTTCGCCTCCCTTGGCAAAAGGGATTCGAACCCGATATGGTCAAATCCCTTTTGCCTTACCTGCTCTTCGGTATGCCGGGCGGTGTCCCATCTTCTCCAATCTGTTCCGACCCGAAGTCGGCAAAAGCCCGTGCCGCCCCGGATTTTCCCATTTTCACTTGACTTCACCATTTTAATATGTTAAATTAGTAATACATTGATAATTAAGAATGGGCATGGCCTGCAAGCCGTCTGCCCCACCATCAAGGAGGATGTTTCAATGAAAAAGAGATTTCTCGCCCTTTTGTTAGCAGTTGCCGTTGTGGCACTCACCTTCGGCCTTGCAGGCTGCGGCAACACCGCCGATGAACCCGCCGCCCCCGCCGAAAGCAGCAACGCCGCCCGCACCTTCATCATGGGCATTGACCCCGAGTATCCCCCCTTCAGCTACATGGATGACTCCGGCAACTACACCGGTTTTGATGTGGAGGTCTGCAAAGCCGCCTGCGAATACCTCGGCTGGAACTTTGAGGTGTTCGGTGTTAACTGGGATCAGAAGCTGGTTCAGCTGGATGCCAAGGAGTGCGACTGCGTCTGGTCCGGCATGACCATTCTCGACTCCATGAAAGAGGCCGGCTATGTTCTTTCCGCTCCCTACTACGAGAATGAGCAGGTTCTGCTTGTAAAGGCAGACAGCGCCTTCAAATCCTCCAAGGATCTGGCAGGCAAGGATGTTGCCGTTCAGCTCGGCACCTCCGGCGAATCCCTGCTGGCAGAAGACGGCGACCTTGCCGAAATGGCCGCTACCTTCGGCAATGTTATCACCTGCGACAGCTTCCTGAAGTGCTTCACCGAGCTCTCCGGCAACGCCGTTGACGCCGTGTTTGTTGACAAGCCCGTAGCCGATGACTACGCTGCCAAGAACGAAGGCTTCAGAATCATTGACGAAGACCTGGGCGCCGAGCAGTACGGCATTGCCTTCCGCGGTGACGATGCAGAAACCTGCGCCGCCATTGAGGGTGCGGTTGCCGCATTGGTTGCAGACGGCACCTATGCCAAAATCGCCGCAAATTATCCCGACATCATTGAGAACCTTATTTTCCTTGCAAAATAAGAATCACGCCCTTATCCGGTAACTTAAGTAGTAAAACGGGCAGGTGGCAAGCAAATGCTTTCCACCTCCCGTTTTTCCCTGTTATCGAGGCAAAAATCATCCTTTCTCTTTTCATTTTTCATCCTATATTTGCCGAAAAAAGAGGTTTGCTATGGAACTGACGACCATGATTATGAAGATGTGCGAGGGTTTGGGAAAAACCTGCGCTATTTTCTTTTTGACTTTGATTCTTGCCCTGCCCCTGGGCCTGCTTGTGGCCCTGCTGCGCAAAAGCAAATTCAAGCCCGTTTCCGCCGTTACGGGCTTTGTCATCTCCGTATTAAGAGGCACACCCCTGATGCTGCAATTACTGGCGGTGACCTACGGGCCCTACTACCTGTTTCACATCAGCGTTTCCCGCAATAAGCTGATTCCCGTTGTGATTGCATTTTCCATCAACTATGCCGCCTATTTTGCCGAAATCTACCGCGGCGGCATCGAATCCATCTCCGTTGGTCAGTATGAGGCGGCGCAGGTGCTGGGTTATTCCAGAGCCCAGACCTTTATCAAAATCATTCTGCCTCAGGTCATCCGCCGCATTCTGCCCAGCGTAACCAACGAAATCGTAACTTTGGTAAAAGATACCTCCATGGCCTTTACCGTATCCTATCAGGAAATGTTCACCATCGGCAAGGAAATCGCCAACTCACAAACCAGCTTTGTGCCCTTTATTGTGGCAGGCGTATTCTACTATGTATTCAACGCCATTGTCAGCGTGGTGATGAGCCGGATTGAAAAGGCCATGAGCTACTACAAACTGTAAGGAGGGTGCACCGTGCATATTCTTGATATCCGGAATTTAAGCAAATCCTTTGGCGACCATGAGGTTTTAAAGGATATTTCGCTCACCGTGGATAAAGGTGAAGTCATCTCCATCATCGGCCCCTCCGGCTCCGGCAAATCCACCCTGCTGCGCTGTGCCACCTTGCTGGAAACCATGGACGGCGGCAGGCTGGCTTATACCGACAATGTTGCTGCCCAAGAGGTGAACGGCCGCATGGTTTACACCAAAGACCTTAACAGCATCCGCCGCTGCTTCGGCCTTGTGTTCCAGAATTTTAATCTGTTCCCCCACTACACCGTTTTGAAAAACCTGACCGATGCCCCCGTTTCCGTTTTGCACCGCAACCCCAAAGAGGTGAAGCAGGAGGCCATGGAATTGCTGGAGAAAATGGGCCTTGCCGATAAAGCGGATGCCTACCCCTGCCAGCTTTCCGGCGGTCAGCAGCAGCGTGTTTCCATTGTGCGTGCCCTTGCCATGAAGCCCGAAATCCTGTTTTTTGACGAGCCCACCTCCGCCCTTGACCCGGAATTGACGGGCGAGGTATTAAAGGTAATCAAGCAGCTTGCCGATGAAAAAATGACCATGGTGATTGTCACCCACGAAATGCCCTTTGCCCGCGCCGTTTCCGACCGTGTTATCTTTATGGACGGCGGCGTGATTGTGGAGCAGGGCGACCCGGAAGCCGTATTCGGCAATCCGCAGCAGGAGCGCACCCGTCAGTTCCTTCGCAACTACCAGAAATAAGCCATGGAATACACCTATTCTTTACTTGACCCCACAGGGAACATCACCGTTCTGGTGCAGACCCCCGTTCCCGTTTCGGAGCAGCCACGCCTGGCAGAGGCCATCATGGCCGCCGAGCCCACAGCCCAGCAAACGGGCTTTGTCGGCACCGATAAAAGCGGCAGCCCCACCCTGCGCATGGCAGGCGGCGAGTTTTGCGGCAATGCTTCCCTTAGTGCCGCCGCCCTTTATTGCCTGCAGCACAATCTGCCCGTGGGCGAAACCAAAGCCCTACCCCTGCGGGTTTTGGGCGTAAACCTTGTTGTGCCCGTCACCGTAACAAGGCTCGGCAAAGAGAGCTTTCGCGGCACGGTGCAAATGCCCACCCCCTGCCGTGTGGAGCCCTGCACCCTTCAGGGCCGTTCCCGCGCCTATGAGGGCACACTGGTCACCATGAGCGGCATTTCCCACTTTGTGACCCGGGAGCCTATGGAGAGGGAAGAAGCGGAGGCCAACATCAAAAACTGGTGCCAACAGCGGCAGGCGGACGGCTTCGGCATTATGCTTTTTGAGGAAAGCAGCCTGAATGTTACACCCCTTGTGTATGTGCCCGTTCCCGAAACCATGTTTTGGGAGAGTTCCTGTGCCAGCGGCTCCACGGCAGTTGCCGCCGCATTGGCAGCCAAACGGCCCCTTCCTTTTTCCGTTACCCTTCACGAGCCGGGCGGCGACCTGACCGTAGCCGTGAACGCCGAAGGAGAATTTCACCTGACCGGGCAGGTTTGCCTCATCAGGCAGTCAACTTTTATCGAATAAAAAGATACTAAAAAACGATGCTTCACCGCTCACCGGTCAAGCATCGTTTTTCTTTTTATAAAAGAGTATTCTGCCGTGATGGGTGCTGTGTTACGAAATACCCATCACTTCCCGCAGCACACGGCGGGTGGCGCCGCCGTCGCAGGCGCC
>JAZRWZ010000282.1:0-2180 GCA_045599985.1 Acutalibacteraceae bacterium
CTCGGGGGAAGGTGGCGCGGCGTAAGCCGTGACGGATGAGGGGTCAATATCCCTTTGTATTTCCCCTCATCCACCACCTTTGGTGGTCCCCCTTCCCCCGAGGGGGAAGGAAGGACTGCAAACCGGAGATTTGCCGCAGGCAAATTTATTTTCATCCCACACGCAGATTTTTCCACTTTATCACAAAAGTTCAGCGGCGAAAAAAGACAAGGAGGCATCGAAAAAACCGTCACGGGAAGAAATTGTCCTATACAACAAAAGTTCAGCGGCAAAAAAATTTGACAAGGAGGCGGAGGGGAATTAGAATGGAGGCAGAGGAACCCGACGGGGCAAATCAAACGAAAAAGGAGAGGAAAGTATGATTCAGTTACAGGCGGATTTTGCCGAAAACGCAGGGCGGGTAAAGCCCATGCACGGGGTGAATAACGGCCCGGTTTATAAATTCACGGCAGACCAGCGCATTACCAATCTGGAGGCCTTCCGCGAGGCGGGCATCCCCTACGCCCGCACCCATGACGCGTCATTTTTCGCCGCCTACGGCGGGGAGCACACGGTGGATATATTGGCGATTTTTCCCGATTTTAACGCGGATGTGAATGACCCCGCCAGCTACGATTTTGATTTGACGGATGAATACCTGAAGGTGATTGATTATGCCGGGGTGAAAACCTTTTACCGCCTGGGCAGCAAAATCGAGCACTGGCCCAAAAAATACGGCACCGTGGTGCCTCCCGATTTTCAGAAATGGGCGGAAATCTGCGAGCATATCATCCGCCACTACACCGAGGGGTGGAACAACGGTTTTCATTACGATATCACCTATTGGGAAATCTGGAATGAGCCGGATATTGCCGCCGATGACTCTCCCGTTGTGAATAAAAAGTGCTGGGGCGGCACTCGCGCCCAGTTCTTTGAGCTTTATAAAACCGCCGCCACTCACCTGAAAAAATGCTTCCCCCACCTGAAAATCGGCGGCCCTGCCCTGACCAACTGCCACTCGAAGTGGGCGCGGTATTTTGTGGGCTTCTGCCGGGATAATGATGTGCCGCTGGATTTCTTCTCCTGGCACTGCTACCATTTGGATCCCCGTACCGTGGCTGCGGAGGAAGACATTGCCCGCAATTTGCTGGATGAATTCGGCTTTACGGAATGCGAAAACATACTCAACGAGTGGAACTATGTGAAGGGCTGGCTGAATGACCAGTGGATTTACACCCTGCGCACGGAAAAGGGGCTCAAGGGCTCCTCCTTTGTGGCGGGCACCATCTGCCTGTCGCAGTATAAGCCGTTGGATTTGCTGATGTATTACGATGCCCGCCCCTGCGCCATGAACGGCATGTTCAACACGGATATCGTCAGCGATAAGCTGAAAGGATATTACCCGTTCTGGATGTTCAATAAGCTTTACAAATTGGGCACGGCCTGCCCCATAGCCTGCGAGGACGAAAGCATCATGGCCTGCGCCGCCGCAAACGGGGAGGAGGCGGCCCTGATGTTCACCTATTATGAGGATAAGGACGAGGCGCCGGAAAAGGAGATTGCCGTAACCCTCAAAAATGCGGGCAGCGGCAAGCCCATGGCCGCCACGGTTTATGTGCTGGACGGTACCCACGACGGCGAGCCCACCCGCCGGGAGATTGTGACGGGCACCGAATCGACTCTGTTCCTGAAAGTGCCTCTTTTCACTACCTGCCTTATTACCCTTGCTCTCCAAGCGGAGTAAATAAAGTTTTCGGTTTTCGGTTTTCAGGAGAAGCGGGGTTGAGAAATATGAAATATGAGATATGAAATAAGAAATCCGGGAGACGAGTTTTCAGCTTGCTGTCCTTCCTTCCCCCTCGGGGGAAGGTGCCGAGCTTGCGAGGCGGATGAGGCGTTTGCTGAATTATTACGCCGTTTCACGGCTACACCTCATCAGTCACTTCGTGACAGCTTCCCCTCAAGGGGAAGCAAGATGGGGTTGTTCCGTAGGGGAGAGGCTTACCTCCCCCGTTTTTCCTCCGTGTAGGGCAAGACCACCGTGTCTTGCCGGATTTGCTGCAGGCAAATGTATTTTTTCAACACACGGTTTTTTCCACGGCGTGTCGCCGTGCCGGTCAGACCGGGTGCTCTGACCCTACACCGCATTCCCGAAAAATCCTGAATTTTCACCGAGCCAATGCCTCCCACAAAAACAAAAA
>JAZRWZ010000283.1:0-9782 GCA_045599985.1 Acutalibacteraceae bacterium
GGGATTCGAACCCGATATGGTTTTGGCGCCATATTTTTGCCAATATTTCGTTAAAAATGCTCGGAATACACAAAGTATTCCTGCGCTTTTTGCCTCATCTTGGCAGAAAATCTGTCTGCCAAAACTGCTTGCATCTTAAAAAGATGAGATTTGCGTGCAGTCGGGTGTTTCTTCGCCGCAGGAATACTGTCGTATTTCAAGGCGAAAAACGCCCGAATGTGCGTGAAGATCGCTTTTTAAGGCATATTGTGTTCAAATCTCTTTTGCCTTAATTTTGCCGCTCATCAAAACGGTATTTTTCCATCATCTGACTGAAAAGGGCTGCGCAGGATGGCGGTGTGTAGGTTATTGCGTTTGCGCCTGCTTCAATTGTTTTCAAAATACTTTCTCCGGTATTTCCTCCCGAAGCAATAATCGGCACATCCGGAAACTCCGTGCGGATTTTTCTTACTATATCGGGTGTAGCCGGGCCGCCTGCAATATTCAGTATGGATGCACCGGAACGAAGACGCGATTGAATATCCGTATCACCGTTGAGAACCGTTATCACAATGGGAATATCGATGCATTCGGAAATGGAAAGCATATTTTCATTTGTTACGGGAGCATTCAGAACAATTCCGATTGCGCCCTGACACTCTGCGTCTTTGGCAAGCGGTATGATTCTCGGGCCGTTGGTTGTTCCGCCGCCCACACCGCAAAAAACAGGTATATTTGCATATTTGATAATACCGTCGCTGATTGATCTTTGCGGTGTAAAAGGATATACCGCCAGAACTGCGTCAGCATTACAGTTACAGATAATAGCAAGATCCGTTGAAAAGATTAAAGATTTTATTCGTCTGCCGTTGATAATAATACCGCTTGCGGTGTATATCTCATCCGGCATGGAAACTATATTGTGCCTGAGAGAGCTTTGGATAACGGGAACTTGTTTTTCCTTCATTTTTACTCCTTTCCGAGATTGATTGGTGTTGAATAATAGTAGAACTTTCTACTATTATAACATATCTCTCGGCGAACTGCAAGCAAGGCAAAAGAGATTTGAACCATATCGGGTTCGAATCTCTTTTGCCAAGATGTATTTCTTCCTCTTTTCGTTGAGAAACAGGATGTGTGTTGTTCCTCAGGCCGGAATCCGAATGCCCCTGCCATGATTCGTACTCTTTTTTGAGGTCATGCTTTTTTGTCATACATTTGTCATATAATTATCCCTTTACTTTATTGAAAAAGGTTTGTAAACATACTATAATAATCTGCAATGCGTTGTTTGGTGCATTTCTTGAACCGCATAAAGGAGAACAATCGGATGAAGAAAACAAAAACACCGTTGGCAATACTGCTTGCCATTACGATATTTGCCCTTGCGGGCTGCGTCAAAAACCCCTCGCCCTCACCGTTAACAACCGTTCCTGCCGTTTCGCAGAGTACGACGGAAACGGAATGTGAAAGTGAAACGGAAACGGAAATCGAAACGGAAGAAGTAACGCAAACCACAACGGAAAAAGCCGAAGAATCAAAGACGGAAAGCAGCACTTCAAAGCCTACTGCAGCAACGGCTGTGCCGGAAACCGAAATAAAATCCGAAACGACCGAAAAGAAGACCATCATAAGAAGGCCGGATGCTTCCGCAAGTTTTTTTGACGATGCGGTGTTTGTGGGTGACAGCGTTTCCCTGGGGCTTCGCAGTTATGTTTCATCCCGCCGCAACAGCGGGGAGGAGTGCCTGGGCTCGGCTCAGTTCCTTGTGGCAGGAAGCATGGGATATGCCAATTCCAGGGGCAAAATCGGCTCGGCAAACTCGGTTCACCCCAAATACAAGGGCAAGGAGGTCACCATTGAAGACGGCGTTGCCCTGACGGGAGCCAAAAAGGTGTTTATCATGCTGGGTCTCAACGATTTTTGCATCTATTCTATTGACGAAAGCATGAAGAATTTCGGAAAAACCGTTGACCTTATCCGGGAGAAGAATCCCGATGTTAAAATATATGTT
Organism: Acutalibacteraceae bacterium; assembly: GCA_045599985.1. GTDB lineage: Bacteria > Bacillota > Clostridia > Oscillospirales > Acutalibacteraceae > CAG-177. The sequence goes on from JAZRWZ010000283.1 coordinate 1,994, forward strand.
CAATCTGTCACGCCCGTTGTGAGCGCAAGGGAGCGGGGCAAATTCAATAACGACAATATTGATGCCTTCAACAACGCTTTGCGCAAAGCCGCAAAGCAGCACGGATGCGAATTTGTAGATATTGCACCGATTATGAAGAATGCCGACGGCTGCTTTAAAGATGAATATTGCAGCGACCCCGAGGATAAGGGCGTGCACATGAACAAAGCCGGCAGTAAGGCGTGGGTCGATTACCTCACGCAAAAATATGACGGGAGAAGGTAACCACATGAAAAAAATCATTTCCGTATTCACGGTTCTTGCCGTTGCCGCGGCGGCACTGGCCCTTTCATCCTGCGGCAAGGAGCCCGCTGTAAACGGGCAGACGGCACCCTCGCAAACACAGCAGACGGTTTCCGGCACATTCACGGCCGCCGATATTCTTTCAAAAATCAGAAGCGAATTCCCCATGGAATTTGAAACGCTGGAGCTTGTTCCCGATGATATGCCGGATTTTTACGGTATTGACGGCGAAAAGATTGCCGAGCTGGCCGGCATCCAGAACGCCTGCGGCTACAAGGACGAAATCGTTATTATCAAGGCCGTTGACGAAGAGGCAGCCGGTGAGATGAAAGCCGTTTTTGAGCAGCACATCAAGGACCAGAAAGAAACGATGAAAAACTACGACCCGGAGCAGTACCGGGTGCTCGGCGCAAGCATTGTTCGGCAAGACGGCGTGTGGGTGGCCATGTTCATTTCCGAAAATCAGACTGCCATGCTGGATGTTTACCGTTCCTTTGTCAAATAAAAAATAACCGAAAAAACGAAAGGGGTGAGAACGAATGGTATTCTCAAGCCTCATGTTCATGTTCATATTTCTGCCTGTCGTTCTTGCCGTTTACTACATTCTGCCCCGACGGTTCAGAAACGCATTTCTGCTCATAGCCGATTTGGTGTTTTACGGGTGGGGAGAGCCGGTTCTTATTTCTCTTATGCTCGTTTCCATTGCCGTCAATTATGCCGCGGGTTTGCTGATTGCCAAATGGCAGAGCGATGAAAAAAAGAAAAAGACCGTGCTGATTCTATCCGTCATCATCGACCTTGGCATGCTGGCCTTTTTCAAATACGCGGGCTTTGCCGCCAAAAATATCGGCACGCTTCTGCCGTCCCTGCACATTCCCGTGCCGAAAATCCCGCTGCCCATCGGCATTTCGTTCTATACCTTCCAGATTATGTCCTACACCATTGATGTTTACCGGGGCGACACCTCGGCGCAGAAAAACATTGTGGCCTTCGGCACCTATGTTTCACTGTTCCCGCAGCTGATTGCGGGCCCCATCGTCAGGTACCGCGATGTGGACGCTCAGCTTTCACAGCGCCGCGAAAACCCGGAACAGTTTGCCAAGGGTGTGCGGCTTTTCCTGCTTGGCCTTGCCAAAAAGGTGCTGCTGGCCAACCCCATGGGTCTGCTGTGGGATACCCTGCGGGAGACCGAAAATGCAGGTGCCCTTGCCGCGTGGGTCGGCGTGATTGCGTTCTCATTCCAGATTTATTTTGATTTCAGCGGTTACTCCGACATGGCGCGGGGTCTGGGCAACATGCTGGGTTTCGAATTTCTGGAAAACTTCAATTTCCCCTACATATCCAAAAGTATTACCGAGTCCTGGCGCAGATGGCACATTTCTTTGGGCACATGGTTCAGGGAATATGTTTACATCCCTCTGGGCGGCAACCGCAGAGGCAAGGCAAGAACCCTGCTCAACCTGCTGATTGTGTGGATGCTCACCGGCTTCTGGCACGGTGCAAGCTGGAACTTTATTCTTTGGGGACTTTATTTCGGTATCATCCTGATTCTCGAAAAGCTTTTCCTGCTCAAGGCATTGGAGAAGCTGCCCGCAGTTGTTTCGCATCTTTATTCCCTGTTCCTCATCGCCTTCGGCTGGGTGATTTTCTACTTTGCCGATGATGTGGGCGGCCTGCCGGCGCTGCTTGATTTTGTGCCCCGCCTTTTCTCCGGCGGTGTGGCCTCCGCCGATGCCGTAACCGCGATACTCGGCGGCATCCCGGTGCTTCTTGCCGCCTGCATTGCCTCCACCCCACTTGTCAGGAATATTTATTTCAAACTCAGGAACAAAAAGGGCTTCACCGCAGTTGAGCTTGCTGCCTCGGCGGTAATCCTGCTGCTTTGCACCGCAAGCCTTGTGAGCGACAGCTACAACCCGTTCCTCTACTTCAAATTCTAAATTTATTGCCGTTCCGGCTGCCCGGGCACATAGTTTTAAACCCGATGTTTGCCGACTCGGCCGAAAAATTCTGATATGAAAAACAAAACGAATTCAAAGTCAAAGTGGATAATTTTGCTGTTTGTCACTTTCATTGCCGCAATGGGAGTGCTTTATGCCGTGCTGCCTAAAAATGATTTTTCAGAAACGGAAAAACGCTATCTTGCCGGTGCCCCCTCCTTCAGCTTCAAAAATCTCAGCAGCGGTAAATTCACCGCCGATTTTGAGGGATTTCTGGCGGACCAGACCCCCTTTCGCAAATTCTTTGTGAGCGTGAACGCCTATTTTGAATATTTGAAGGGAAACAACGGCACAAACGGGGTTTATCTGGGCTCCGACGGCTGGCTTATCGAAAAGCCCTTTGACCGAAGCAACAAATTTGATAAAAACATGGAGCGCATCAGGGAATTCTGCGAAAAAAGCGGCATCCCCGCCGCCATTACCGCCGTTCCCTCAAAGGGATATATTTACTCCGAAAAGCTCCCGAAAAACGCCCTTGCCTACCTTGACGGCGAATACCGCGAAAAGCTGGAAAACTGCGGAATGCACTATATTGACCTTTTTGATGCCATGGAAAAGGCCAAAAACGAAAAACAGCTTTTTTACAGAACCGACCACCACTGGACTTCGGCGGGGGCTTACCTTGCCTACACGCAGATTTGCCGCGCTTTGGGACTGAAGGCCGTGCCGGAGAGCGGTTTTGAGGCGGAAGAAACCCCCGGATTTTTCGGCACATCCTATTCCACCTCCTGCTACACCCTGACGAAGCCCGATACATTGACGGTGATGCGAAGCAAAAAGAGCGGCGGCGCTGCCGAGGTCATCATCCGGGAGGAGAAGGAAGAAACATTTGACAACATGTTTTTCACCGACGCTTTGGCGCAGGGCGACAAATATGTGGTGTTTCTTGACGGGAACCACCCCATGGTCACCGTAAAAACCGGCAATGAGGGCGGCAGGCTTCTGCTGATTAAGGATTCCTTTGCCCATTGCCTTGCACCGTTTCTGGCGGAGCATTATTCCGAAATCGTGATGATAGACCTGAGGTATTACCGCAAGCCGATTTCCGACCTGATGGCGGAAAAGGATTTTACGCAGCTTCTTTTTGTTTACGGCATGGATAACCTTGCCGAAAGCAGCGATATTATTCTGCGATAACAACCCTTGAAAAAAGAAATAGAAATTTACTTAACCGTATACATGAACCGGAACGCGGAGAGAAAAAAACCATTTGGAGGCAGGTTGAATGAGCGGAAGTGTCAGTACATACGATTTCAGGCGCGGCCTGCCCGCCATGGCTGCCTGCTACCTCATCTGGGGATTTCAGCCCCTTTACTATGCGCTTGATTCCGAGGTGGATACGGTTTTTCTTTTGGCGTGCCGGATGATATGGGCCGCTGCCGCGTGCCTCATCATTCTGGCATTTCAGCACAAGCTGAACCTGCTTGCCGGGATTTTTCGGGACAGAAAAAAGCTGGCAAGGGAGATCCCCGCCTCCCTGCTGCTGCTTGCGGACTGGTCGATATACCTCTTTGCCGTTCGCTTCGGCAGAATCATGGAGGTATCCATGGGCTACTACATCATGCCCCTTGTGATGATTTTCTTCGGCGCGCTGATTTTTAAGGAAAAAGTGCGGGCCGGGCATATAGCGGCGCTGGCGGCCGTGGTAATCGGAATTATTCTGAGCGTGGAGGGATTCGGCGGTTTCCCGGCGGTGACGATTGCCTTGTCGCTTTGTTTTTCCGTTTATTCCGCCCTCAAAAAGGGGTTGGAGGACGATTCCATTGTAACAACCACGGCGGAAATTCTGCTGATGCTGCCGGCGGCGGTTCTGATTCTTGTGATTTTCGGCAGAAATAACGGCTGGCTTTCCGGCATCACCTTTGCAAGGCAAATGTTCTTGATGGGCAGCGGAATCGTGACCGGGCTGCCCATGGTTTTCTTTGCCGTGGGGGTAAAGAATATTCCTCTTTCTTTGACGGGAATATTCCAGTATGTTTCCCCCTCGCTGGCCATTGTTTGCAGCCTGATTCTGGGGGAGAGCTTTTCCTCCGAAAAGCTGCTCAGCTTCGCCTTTATCTGGCTTGGGGTAATCATCTATTGCCTGTATGAATTCCGCCTGACCCGGGCGGCGGGGAAAAAAGACAAATCGGAACCTGAATAAAGGGAAAAAGATATGTTTATCAAAGGACTACATCCATGTTCATGAAAAACCGTGAGCAGATGCTCAAACGGTTGTTGGATGAATAGAGTAATCGGTGCATTGATTCAAAAAACATACTATGGCGGTGATATGATGTTCAGACCGATTCGCAGAAAAGAAAAGGAAATCGGCATGCAGGCGGCAAAAGAGCTGCTTCACTCTGCCCGCAGGGGCGTTCTTGCCGTTAACGGGGATGACGGGTATCCCTACGGAATCCCGATTAACTACCTTTATGACGAGGAAAATGAAACCATCCTTTTTCACGGCTCCTGCGCGGGCCACAAGGCGGAGGCCATAAACCGCTGTGACAAGGTTTGCTTTACCGTTGTGAGCGGTGAAACGGTGAAAGAGGAGGCGTGGGCACCCTACCTGAAAAGTGTTGTGGTGTTCGGGCGCTGCCATCCGGTGGAGGAGCGGGAAACCGCCATGGCTGCCGTGAAACGGTTTGCCATGAAGTATTATCCCGATGAGCAGACGGCGGATGAGGAAATCCGGCGTTCCGGCAGGGCTGTGCGGATGTATGCAATCAAAATCGAGCACATCAGCGCAAAAGAGATTCAGGAGCGGTAGACTCGACGGAATATCCCGAAAAACACTTGAAAAATGTATCCGGTTCCGTTATAATCGAAAGCAACTTCCACCGGGAAGCATGAATGCGAACAGCATTCGTTACGCACATCGTTAGGTCTTAGAAGATGTGCGTGGCGGATGCTTTATTTTTTGAGGTGACTATGAAAATAATGAAGTATTTCCGTGATTTGACCCGCTTTGAACGGTGCCTGTGGGCAGTGTCGGCTGCGGTGGTTGTGCTGTCTTTTTTCCTTTCGGGGGGCGGGGATGCGCTGACAATGGTGGCCTCCCTGATAGGCGTTACGGCGCTGATATTTGTGGCGAAGGGGTATGTCATCGGTCAGGTGCTGACGGTTGTGTTTGCAGTGTTTTACGGAATCATCTCATTCTACTTTCGCTATTACGGGGAAATGATAACCTACCTCGGCATGACTGCGCCCAGTGCCGTGGCTGCCGTTATTTCATGGCTGCGCCACCCCTATGAGAAAACAAAGGAAGTCCGGGTGAATAAACTGGATTTCAAATGGTGGGTGCTTCTTGTATTTCTGACGGCGGCGGTCACCCTTGCGTTTTACTATATTCTTTCTGCCTTGGGCAATGCGAATATCCTGTTCAGCACAATCTCGGTGGCTACCAGCTTTATTGCCTCATACCTCACCTTTTTCCGAAGCCCGTATTACGCCCTGGGTTATGCGGCAAACGATGTGGTGCTGATTGTTCTGTGGTCATTGGCAGCTCACGAAAACATAGCCTACCTGCCCATGATTGCCTGCTTTATCATGTTTTTGTTGAATGATTTATACGGCTTTTTCAACTGGCAAAGAATGAAGAAAAAGCAAAGCGGTCAGGGATGAAATACAAAAACCCCGACAGTTTGTAAATGAGAACTGTCGGGATTTTTGTATCTGTAAGGGTTTATTTCCGGATAAGGGGCGAATACTCTATCGGGTCGATGTATTCCTCAAAGCCGTCCCATGTCATGGCTTCGTCGGCATCCCAGTCAAGCATTTTGGCGGAGATGGCCCACATTCTGCGCACAAGGCTGAAATCATCCTGCCGGAAGAAAACGTTTTCTTCCGTGTCCCAGCCTGCCCAGTCGCCCCAGATATACATGTAGCCGCCGCCAAGGCTTTGGCCGGTGACTTTGGTTTTGTTGTGACCGTCAAAGCCCCACATTTTGGAGGGATTCCAGCCGCCCGGTTCATTGCAGGAGGAATAGCCGCATTGGCCGCCGCACCCGCTGAATACCCGCCTGGCGGTGGAATGGTGAAAATCCCACCATCCGCACCGGGGGCTTCTGGCATCGTAGCCGGATTTGGACTGCCGCAGAACATAGTAGCAATAGCTTTCCACGCAGTTGAACACGGTTCGTCCCTCGTTGACCAGATATTCCGCCGAGCCGTAATAGGAGTCGGTGGGTTTCCAGTAACAAATCTGAAGGTCTTTGTCAATGGGGATATCCGATTTTTGGGAATACAGAAAATCATTGTTGGCCCGCACGGTGTAGCCCATATCTTTGAGGATATCGCACAGGGTATTGACATAAATCACATAGCCGTCAAACATGGTTTCGCCGCCGTTAACTGCGGCATAATCCGCCCATGCGCTGTTGTCAACGCTTACTTCGTCGGAGGCGATATCAAACCTGTCGCATCCGTAATCCCGGAAGAATGAGGCATAGGCCTCCGTTACGGCAAAACTGAGATTTCTTGCAAATGCGGAGGAAATATCCACCGTATTGGAGCCGGAACCGTCGGCACCGATTTTTTCGTCGGAGGATGCACGGTAGGTTTGGCCATTATAACAAAAACTCAGGCCGTTTTGCGCCTCCTCCTCACAGCGGACAACCAGATTTTTGCTGTGCCCGGGGAAATCAACGGAGGGGATGATATCAATATGCAAGTAATTGGCCACCCGGAGAATTTCGATGAGGTCATCCCGGGAGTATGAGGCGCTGAGTTTTTCGTGATAATCCTCATTCCACGACACAACCGTACCGCCGCAAAGGAAGGAAAAATCATTTCCGTTGCAATCGGGAACGGGCTGCCCGTTTTTGTCACGCCAGATGTCGGCCCGGATGCCCTGATCCTCGGTAAGGTGCAGCTCAAGGGCGTTGAAGCCCATCCAGCTCATTTCCCTTATCAGGTTTTTAATCCAGTCAACGGACCAGCATTTTCTGGCGCAGTCAAGCATCAGTACCCTTTCTTTGGTGTCGGGTAAAAAGCGGCTTTCACCGCAGGGCAGGGTACCGTCCGGTGAACTCATGCACAGCTTGAGAACATCCTGCAGGCCGTAGAGAAGGCCGTTGCAGTTCCCGGTGGAATTATAGTAGATGTAAATGTTGCTTTTGGTAATAATCCGTTTGTATTCTTCGTTTGCAAGGCTGTTGTCCTCAATCAGCACAACATCGCCGGTATGTTTTCCGTAAATGTTGCTGAACCAGCCCGCCTTGGTTGCGAGGGCGTGGGAGGTGTTGAATAACTCCACGGCGTACTCGATGGTTGCCTGCACACGCTCGCCTTCCGGGGTGAATACAAGCACGATATTGCCCATTTCTTTTATGGGGAATCTGTCACCCTCGGAATAGGGCTCCACCGCGGTCAGCTCCCGGATCATGTCTTCGTCAACGGTAACGGGCTGTGCTGAGGTCTGCAACGATGCCTGTTGAGAGGCTGTACCCCGGGCGGCAGTGCCGGCGGGGGCCTGCGAGCAGGAGCAGAGCAGGCTGATTATCAGCAGAAACGGTAATGATATT
>JAZRWZ010000284.1:0-7074 GCA_045599985.1 Acutalibacteraceae bacterium
TTGCTCTTACTCATCTGAAGTTCTCCTTTATCCGAAGTTTAACATTTCAGCATATACACAAGCCGTATCGGGTGCACACCGCAAATGAAGCGGAGTGTTATAAAAAGCATTATAATATGCCGCCCGGATTATTTCAACACAATCCGGTAACTTAATTCGGGTTTGGTTTTTGCCTGTATCAAATCTTTCCGTATAGGGCAAGGCCACCGTGTCTTGCCGCCGCACCGATTTTACGGAAACCTCAAAAAACATGTTTTTACACGGCATCTGTACGATATTCGGGACTTGTTTTGCTGTATGATGGTATCATGTGAAAATGAATCATCACGAAAGGATACGGTGACCCGGTTATGAAAGACGATGACTTTTTTGACTTTTTGATGTTCAACGAGCTGCTCAATATGGATGATGACGATTGCGGCTGCGGCGGCTGCGGATGCCTCCCCGCTGTGCTGCTGGTTGGCCTCGGCCTGCTGCTGATTATCGGGTTGTGCGGTTAACTTGCCCGTGATTTTGAAAAACAAGGATGAAAAAATGATTTGCTGTTGAATTTTAAGTAAAATTTGTGTATAATAACATCAGCAAGGAGGTGCTGATATGCCGAACATTGTACCTGTATCGGATTTAAGAAATTATAATGAGGTTCTTCGTCTCGTATCTGCCGATGAACCCGTTTTTCTCACAAAAAACGGCAGAGGAAAGTATGCGGTTGTTGATATCGAGACTTATGAAAAATTGATTTCAACCGTCAAACTCCTTTCGGCTTTGAAAGCCGGAGAAAAAAGCGGAGAGGAAAAAGGCTGGTTTTCCCTTGAGGATGTTGAAACGGAGCTCGGAATGAAAAATGAGTAAAGTGCTTTTTTCGTATGACGCGAAGGAAGATGTCAAATCCATCAAAAAATATCTCACGGAGGAACTCGACAATCCCATTTCAGCCGCTTCGACGGTAAAATCCATTTTGAGGGCGGCAAAACAACTTGAAAGCTTTCCTTTTAGCGGAACACCTCTTGATAATGTTATTGATGTGAAAACGGATTACCGATACATATCAAGCGGCAGTTACCTCATCTTTTACACCGTCGAAACAGACATAGTCAGGATAGTTCGCGTAATTCACGGGTCAAGGGATTTCCCAAAACTTTTATTCTGAAATACCGAAAACGGCAGGTGACATTACGGGGCAAAGCAATCTGCTTGCCCTGCCAACTCCAGCACGGTTTTTCCTTTTTTGATTGCCGATTTCTTGAATTGGGCGGCGCCGGAGGCAACGGTGTTGGTGACATAGGTCACTACAAAATCGGCTTGCTCTGTCATCCATCTGTTCCGGTAGGATATGGCAAAGCGTTTGGGAACGCTTTCAATGCCGCTTGGCAAAAGGGTATGGGCGGTGTCCGGCCCGGCTGCGGTTTTTTCGGGCAGATAGGCAAGCACAACAAAATACCGAATGGGGTATTGTCTTGCCAAATCCGTCAGCACCCGAAGCACAATGGCATCGAACTCACCCTGATTCCCCACATAAAACAGAGTAACATTGTGGTTTTCAATCAAATCTGTCAGAGTCGACCGTAAGGTCGGCTCTATTCCTTTTGTCACGGTTCTGTGCCCGAAGAAAGTACAAGTCATCTTTATTCAACTCTCATCACATTATTGTATACTTGATTTAAGTATACTCTGCCCATTGTAACACACGATAATCTTAAAATATACTCAAATTAAGATTTTTGTGAGGAAGAGTATGAGAAACAAAGAGAATAAGCATTTCGGGATTGAAATTGACCCTACTATTCACAGAAAAATCAAGTATATTGCCGAGTACGAAGGGCGGTCCATTAACGGACAAATTCTGTATCTGGTTCGTCAATGTATTTTGAAGTTTGAAGCAGAGCACGGAGAAATAAAAGAGGATAACGAGTAACCTTTCTCACGAAACCCAAAACCGAAAACGCGACAAAACAGGAAAAACTGCCAAGGGCGGAGATTTGCGAACGGAATTTCAAATCTCTACGCCCTCAGGCAGTCTTTTTTATTGCAAATCCGCCATTCCGCAGATATAATGGTTTTGAAGAAACTCCGGAAGGGGGAATCCTATGGAAATCAAACCCATGCGCCAAAAGTGGAAAGGCACCATGACGGACAGGGAACGTTTCAACCGTCAGCTGCACGGGAAGAGCGTTGACCGAAGCTTCAATATGGAATTCGGCTACTGGGATGAGAACTACAAGGTCTGGCCCATGTTCCGCGATAACGGCATTACCAACGAGGGCGAGGCAAACGAATTCCTCGGCTTTGATAAAATCTGCCACAGCGGGGGCAATATATGGCTGTGCCCCTGCTTTGAAACAAAGCAGATTGACGAAACGGAGACCCACCGCATTTTTATGGATGCCAACGGCCTGATTTCCGAGGCACCCAAGGACGGCCACAGCACGATTCCCCGCTACTTAAGGCCCACGGTGGTGACCCCGGAGGATTGGAAAAAGGTGAAGGCGGAGCGCATGAGAATCGATGACCCCGCCCGAAAAATCAATATTGAAAACATCAAAAGGCGCTTTCCCGATGACCGGGATTTCCCCGTGGGAATCGACTGCGGCTCCATGATAGGCAAAATCCGGGATATGCTCTCCTTTGAGGGGCTGTGTTATGCCATTTATGACTACCCCGAAATGCTGGAGGATATGGTGGAAACCTGCTGTCAGCTTGTGGAAAACGCGCTGGACCAGCTGCTTCCCAACATTAAGTACGATTTTGCCTCGGGCTGGGAGGATATCTGCTACAACGGCGGGCCTATCGTTTCCGTTCCCTTCTTCCGCGATGTGGTCTGCCCCCGTTACAGAAGAATCTCCGACAAGCTGCACAAATACGGAATCGATGTGTTCTACACGGATTGCGACGGGGATGTGCGCCCCCTGCTGCCCTATTTTCTGGAAAACGGCATCAACTGCCTGTTCCCCTATGAGGTGAACTCCTGCGCCCACCCGGGGGAGCTGCTGGATGAATACACGGAGCTTCGCATTATGGGCGGTGTTGACAAAATGGCACTTATCAAGGGCAAAGATGCCATTGATGCCTATATGAAATCCATTGCACCCTATGTGGAAAGGGGCCGGTATATTCCCTTTGTGGACCACCGCTGCCCTCCCGATGTAACCCAGGAAAATTATCTGTATTATCTTGACCTGAAGCAAAAAATGTTTGGATAAAAGGAGAAATTACGATGCTGCTTGACGAAATCTCTGCCGCGCTGCAGGCGGGCAACGCAAGAAGAACCAAGGAACTGGTGAACTGTGCCGTTGAGGAAGGCCTTCCCGTGCAGGATATTCTTTCAAAGGGTCTGCTGGCGGGTATGGACATCATCGGCAAAAAATTCAAGAATAACGAGATTTTCATTCCCGAGGTGCTGATTTCCGCCCGCGCCATGAACCAGAGCGTGGAAATCCTGAAGCCCTTTTTTGAGGCCGGCGGCGTAAAGGCCGTGGGCAAAATCTGCCTTGGCACGGTGCAGGGCGACCTGCATGATATCGGCAAAAATCTGGTAAAGCTGATGCTGGAGAGCAAGGGCTTTGAGGTAATTGACCTTGGCACCGATGTTTCGCCGGAAAAATTCGTGAGCAGTGCTGTGGAAAACGATTGCCCCATTATCTGCTGCTCCGCCCTGCTCACCACAACCAGCCCCGTTATGGGTGAGGTGGTCAAGGCCCTTGAGGCGGCAGGCCTGCGGGATAAAATCAAGGTTATGATCGGCGGCGCGGCGGTGAGCCAGGAGCTGTGCGATGAAATCGGCGCGGATTACTACACCCCCGATGCCACCAGCGCGGCGGAAATTGCGCTGAGTCTGGTGCAGAAATGATGGATAAGAAAAAATGGTTTGAGGATATAGTAAACGGCAGGAACAGAAGGCCCCTGCCCATACTCTCCTACCCGGCGGCACGGTTTGTGACCGATAACATGGAGGCCCTGCTCAAAAGCAGCGAGCTGCAGGCGCAGGTGATGAAGGCGGCTGCCGACAGATGCCAAAGTGCCGCAGCCGTTACCCCCATGGATTTATCCGTTGAGGCAGAGTGCTTCGGCGCGGAGATTTCTTTTTTCAAAAGCGCCGTTCCCGTTGTGGCAAATGTGCTTGTTCAATCGGCGGAGGATGCCGGAAAACTGGCGGTTCCGCAGGTTGGCAGCGGGCGAACGGGCATCTTTATTGATGCCGTAAAAAGGGCAAAGGCGCTGATTACCGACCGCCCTGTTCTGGCAGGCGCGGCGGCTCCCTTCTCCCTTGCGGGCAGGCTCATGGATGTGACGGAAATCATGTATATGTGCTTTGATGAGCCGGAAACCGTTCACCTTACGGTGAAAAAATGCACCCAATTCCTGATTAATTACATCAACGCCCTCAAGCAGGCGGGCGCGGACGGCGTGATTCTGGCCGAGCCCGTTGCGGGTCTGCTTTCGCCCGACCTTGAAGCGGAATTTTCCGCCCCCTACACAAAGCAGCTTGCCCGGGCCGTGGGGGATGATACCTTTGCGGTGATTTACCACAACTGCGGGCAAAGCGTTACCGGAATGACGGAATCCATTTTTTCGAATGGCTGTGACGCCTACCACTTCGGCAACGCCGTATCCCTGCCGCAGATGCTCAAATCTGCCCCCGCCGAAAGAATTGTGATGGGCAACCTTGACCCGGTTGCGCTGTTTCAGGACGGAACCCCCGAGGATATGAAAAATGCCGTTCACACGCTGCTGAAGGAATGTGCGGGCTATGATAATTTTCTGCTTTCCTCCGGCTGTGACATCCCCCTCGGCGCAAAGTGGGAAAATGTGGAAGCCTTTTACGCCGCGGCAGAGGAGTTTTATGAAGAAAATGCGTCTAAATAAAGAAAAGTGTAACATGTTGCAAAAATCTTTATTTGGATATTGACGGGTGCTTTTTCCGATACCATAACAAAAGACCTTGTAATAAAGGATATTGTTCCTGCTTCGTATGATGAAAACGGAATACTGATGATCAATATTTATGATTTTCTCTTGGACAATACGGTAATCGAGAAATAGAAAGCAGCACCCGGACAGCCCGTAAAAGGTTGTCCGGGTGCTGCTTTCATAATAATATTTCAGTTGCGAACAAAATCCACATTTCGGCTGCCAATTACGGATGAACCGTTCCATACAGGTGGGTGGAAGGCGTATTCGGTATACTGAAGCAGGATTTCGGATACAGAAGGGTTCAAACAAGAGGAAAAGAAAAATCGAAACACTAATTTTCCTCTTGTTGCCGTTATTCGTTTAATAAGTCTGCTAATGCATATTCGCCTCTCTGAATATTGGAAACACGCCGATATTCACGAATGGCGGAAATAAGAATTTCAATATTGGCAAAATAAGATTCGACAAATTGTGTGCTTTTTACATCACTGATTTTCAAGTCTTCTTTACAGAATGTACTGGGCTTCTTCTTTGACTTTTTATATTCGTTGTATTGCCCTTCCGCAAAGATAACAAGCATCTCAATTTCAGGCGCCGTAACTACATTCACAACGTCAATTTTGTTTTCGTAGGCTTTACTCAGCTTAAAATTTTCACGTCTGGAATCCAAGACTCGTAAAACGGTAATTTTATCGGAGAAACCTTTTCTTAAATGCTGTTCCTCAAACTTTCTGGCGTTTCGGCAACGGAGTATCTCGCCTTCGAGCAGGTTATCCCAAGTGAAGATCAAACGGTTTACATTCAAAAGTAATTTGATAATTGCTCGCTCTGCTGAACCTTCGCAGATACAGGCAACATATTTTGAAAGGTTCACGGTTAGTCCTCCTTGCCGTTTCGGATCAGGGATTTCTTCAAATCCATGTAGGCATCATATGCGGGCACAGTACCATCAAGGAAGTCGCTTTGGTATGCATCACTCTTTTTAATGTCATTGCGTTTGAGAATAGCGGAAAGGTTCTCTGCTGTAATACCCTGCCTATTTCTTACGATGTAGATGTTATCGTTGCGATCGAACTCATCCAACAATTCCGGATAATGTGTGGAGAACACTAGCGTTGCGCCTTTATAGTTCACTTTTGAATCCATATAGAAACGAATAATTGTTGAAACAATCTCAGGATTGAAGTGGTTTCCCAATTCATCAACAATAAGATAGCCGCCTGTTTTGAAGGTATTCATTGCACTGATAAAGACATTAATGCCCTTAATGGTACCGGATGAGAGATACCGGTTTAATTCTGATAGTTGTTTGAGGATAATCTCTTCTTTTCCCTTAAACTTCAAACATATGTCGGTATTAGAATCGGTACTCTTAAACTTCAAGTATTCAACGCTTGGATCAAAGAAGGCAATTAACTCAAGGGGACAATCTTCGGAAATGTTCAGTTGGTTGATATTAGTGTACTGCAACATATCAGTAAATAAGAGTTCTTCTTTGTTCCTCTTATTAAAAGCAACCATAATACTGACATCATCAAGCAAAAACTCTGAATTAATATGCTGCCGTGACATGTTGATTTCGGCAGAAGAAAAATCAAACAGGTTCTTCTTCCGTAATTTCTTGTCCACAGCTTTTGACTTTAGCGTTTCGTGGATGATGACAAATTTGTTCTTTCTCCGTGTAATGGTTGTTTGGAGAAAATTAATAGCACCATTACCATCAAAGTGGTAAGCAGCCTCATTCTTGGCATAGAAGTAGAATTCAAATACTACTTGTTCGCTCTCTGTTAATCCATCTAATACTTCGAAGCAGTCAATCGAATTGATGGGCTCGTTATTGAGAAGCCCAAAAGAAAAAGTAATCAATTTAAGCAATGTTGTTTTGCCAGATGCATTGATTCCAATAAATGATAATACATTGTTCTTATGAAAATCCTGTACCCCTGTGGAGAAAACACAAGTCATTTGTTCAGCATCTTCTTCAGTAACTCTTTGCTGAGCCAAGAAATCAATCTCACATTTATCCTGAAACAATGGCAATCCTGATACACACAATTTCAAAAGATTCATAACGCCGCCCCCGCTCTAAAAACATTTTTGGTGTAATTAATAATTTGATTGGTCTTAATGATAGTATAGTATAGCCAAAAAGTCAACATTAAA
>JAZRWZ010000285.1:0-2685 GCA_045599985.1 Acutalibacteraceae bacterium
CCTCATCTTGGCAGAAAATCTGTCCGCCAAAACTGCTTGCACCTTAAAATGCCGAGATTTGCGTGCAGTCGGGTGTTTCTTCGCCGCAGGAATACTGCCGTATTTCAAGGCGAAAAACGCCCGAATGTGCGTGAAGATCGCGTTTTAAGGCATATTGTGTTCAAATCCCTTTTGCCTTCAAAAAGAGGATTCCCGAAAAAGGGCAGATTAACCATTATGATGTTCTTTGTATTATAACATCAAATGTAAAATATATCAACCTGTCGGTACAATATTTTGTAGGGTTTGCCGCGGCATTTCACTTGACAATACAAGGTATTGCCTTTAAAATGGACTAACATAGGTTATTACGCTTTTAATTTACAAATGGAGGCACATATATGGGATTAACGATTGCGCAAAAAATCATCAAATCTCACCTTGTGAGCGGTGAGATGATTCCCGGCACCGAAATCGGTCTTCGCATTGACCAGACCCTTACGCAGGATGCCACCGGCACCATGGCTTATCTGGAATTTGAGGCCATGGGCGTGGAATCCGTTAAAACGGAGCTTTCCGTTGCTTACATTGACCACAACACCCTGCAAACCGGCTTTGAAAACGCCGATGACCACCGCTTCATTCAGAGCTGCGCCAAAAAAAGAGGCCTGCTTTTCTCCAAGCCCGGCAACGGCATCTGCCATCAGCTTCATCTGGAGCGCTTCGGCATTCCCGGCAAAACCCTGATCGGCTCCGACAGCCACACCCCCACCGGCGGCGGCCTCGGCATGATTGCCATCGGTGCAGGCGGCCTTGATGTAGCCGTGGCCATGGGCGGCGGTGAATATTTTACCACCATGCCCAAAATGGTTCTTGTTCGCCTGAGCGGCGCATTAAAGCCCTGGGTCAGCGCCAAGGATATTATTCTTGAAGTGCTGCGCATCATGTCCGTAAAGGGCGGCGTAGGCAAAATTATCGAGTACGGCGGCGAAGGCGTTGCCACCCTCTCCGTGCCCGAGCGCGCCACCATCACCAACATGGGTGCCGAGCTCGGTGCCACCACCTCAATTTTCCCCTCCGACGAAATCACCAAAAAATTCATGGAAGCCCAGGGCAGAGGCGAGGATTGGGTTTCCCTTTGCTCCGACCCCGATGCGGTTTATGATGAAATCATCGACATCGACCTTTCCGCTCTTGTTCCCATGGCTGCCATGCCCCATATGCCCGATAACGTCAAAACCGTGGAGGATATCGGTCAAATCGAAATCAGTCAGGTCTGCATCGGCTCCTGCACCAATTCCTCCCTGTACGATATGCTTAAGGTAGCCGCCATCCTCAAAGGCAAAAAGATTGCTCCCAACGTGAGCCTCACCATCAGCCCCGGCTCCATGCAGGTGCTCAATATGCTTTCCCTCTCCGGCGCCCTCTCCGATATTTTAGGTGCCGGTGCCCGTCTGCTGGAATGCGCCTGCGGCCCCTGCATCGGCATGGGTCAGTCCCCTCAGTCCAAGGGCGTATCCCTGCGCACCTTCAACCGCAACTTTGAGGGCCGCTCCGGCACAGCCGACGCGGGTATCTACCTTGTTTCTCCCGAAACGGCAGCCGCTTCCGCTCTGACCGGCGTACTCACCGACCCCCGCACTTTGGGTGAAATGCCCGCCATCGAAATGCCCGAGCGCTTCATCATCAACGATAACCTGATTGAAAAGCCCGCCTGCGCCTGTGAGGCAAAGGATGTGGAAATCAAATACGGCCCCAACATCAAGCCCTTCCCCGTGAGCACCGCCCTGCCCGAAAGCATTCAGGCCAAGGCTATCCTGAAGGTCGGTGACAACATCACCACCGACCACATCATGCCCGCCGGTGCCAAGATTCTGCCCTACCGTTCCAACATCCCCTATCTTTCCAACTTCTGCTTCCGCCAGTGCGACGAGCATTTTGCCGAAAACTGGAAGGCAGAGGGCAAGGGCTTTATCATCGGCGGGTCCAACTACGGTCAGGGGTCCTCCCGCGAGCATGCCGCTCTGGTGCCCCTTTACCTCGGCATCAAGGCAGTTATCGCCAAATCCTTTGCCCGCATCCACTGCGCCAACCTGATTAACGCCGGCATCATGCCCTTCACCTTTGCCGACCCCGCCGATTACGACAAAATCGATCAGGGCGATGTATTGGAGCTGCCCGCAATCCGCAAGGCCATTGCCGACAGCGGCGAGGTTCAGCTTATCAACAAAACCAAGGGTCAGACCTATGCCCTTTCCTATGATTACTCCGAGCGCCAGAAGGCAATGATTTTGTCGGGTGGTTTGCTCAACTACACCAAAACCAAAGGAGAAAACTGATTATGACAAACGAACAAATCAAAGCGGCAGTCGAAAAATTCGAGGCTCTGGTGCGCGAGCAGGATGCCCGCAGCGAGGCCATCAAGGCACATGGCGATTTTGTGGACTACGCCAAGCTGGATAAACTGACCATCGGCATCTGCGGCGGCGACGGCATCGGCCCCATCATCAGCAAGGAAGCCGCCCGTGTTCTTGCCTTTATTCTGGATGACGAAGTAAAAGCAGGCAAAGTGGAATTCAAATACATTGACGGCCTCACCATCGAGAACCGCGTGGCTCACAACAAAGCCATCCCCGACGATGTGCTGGAGGAACTCAAAAAGTGCCCCGTTATTCTGAAGGGCCCCACCACCACCCCCATGGGCGG
>JAZRWZ010000286.1:0-19758 GCA_045599985.1 Acutalibacteraceae bacterium
CTTGTCATTGCTGAACCACACCTTGCCGTGGCTTGCCACATAGCGGTCCGGGTCCATCATCACAAAGCCGCCCCGGATATTGTCAAAGCGGGAGTAATAATCCAGATTCTGCTCAAATATTTTTTCCTCAAACAGGGTCGGCTTATCCTCCAGAATGGTTACCACATCCATGTTGCTGCGCTGCATAAGGGCCGCCGTGCGGGTGGTAAAGGTATCCATGCAGCGGGGGTCGTAATAGGAGGGGTTCATGTAGCCCGCCCCCGAAACCCCTGCGGCAAAGCAGTTATTCTGACCTGCCTGACGGAAGGCGCGGCGGGTGCAGACGGGGCCCAACTCCTGCTGAATCAGGGGGAAAGTCCAAGTCATGGGGAAGGTGTCAAAGGATTGGAGCTTTTGATAGTATTCGGAAAAGCCGTTTTGTACCCATTGGCTGTTGTCACCGTCGCTGAAGATAATGGCAGCGTAGTGCTTGGAGGGGTCGGCGGTGAGATGCTCCCCGCGGCCGGTCTGTTCGGGAATATCGCAGCGGCAGGCGTTTAAGAAACTGCAGTTGTAGCTGTGGTCGGAGGGAATCACCGCAAAACCCTCACGGGATATGGCTTTGACAAAGTGCTTTTCCGTCTCCGCCCAGCCTAAAACATAGGCGTTTTTGCCAGTGTGGTTGAGGATATATTTCAGGTAGCTTTTGCCCGGGGCGTCATCCCCGGAATAGGTGATGAAAAAGCCCTGCTGAATGGCTAAATCCCGCAGGCCGCGCATATCCGACATCACGTGAACAATGGCATCCTTGCGAAAGCTTTCGCGGTAGGTGTTGAAGAATTCCTTTTGGAAAGCGTAGTCGCAGGTTTTTTCGGCAAGGTTTTCTTTCAGAGTCAGGCCCCAGCTTTCCGCTTTTTCCCGAAGAGCTTCGGGCACGGCAAGCCAGCCCTTGACACCGGCAAGGCTGCAGGCAAGGTTTAACCCCTCGGCAAAAAGAGAGTCGCGGTAAAGCACATAGCCGTTATCGGTGATATAGGAGCGGAATTGCTCAATCAGCAGGGGCAGAGTCCACGGCTGACCGTCCTCATTCGCGGTAACGATGTTGACTTTCCCCTCGCAGGTTTCGGTCAGATAACTGCGGTAGGTGCTGTTGTAGTTGATATAAAGCTGTGCCTTTTGGCGGTTTACAAGCCCCTGCAGGCAGATAAGGGTATCCCGTTCATCGGAGCGGATATTGCCGCCCTCAACGACATATACGGTATCGGCCAAAGGAACGGTGTGAATCAGTGAGGGCACGTTCTCCAGTTCCTCCGGCGATTTTGCCTCCGGCACGGCGGGGCGAAACAGCAGCGCAACGCTGCCCAAGGCCACCAATATGGCGGTGAAAAAGGCTTTGATTCTCAGCAGCACAGTATTTCCTCCTGACTATGTTGAATAATAACGGTTTGGATGTGCAAAGAAATAAGGCTTCGGAAATCAGTTGAGACCCGTTGCCTCATACAGCGCGCCGCAGCTGTCGGCAAGCTCGGTCATGAATTCCTTGGTCGGCGGGGTGATGTCGGGCAGGGCGTAGTCGCGCCCCAGGGCGGTGTATTTGCTGCAGCCCGTGTTGTGGTAGGCCATCAGCTCCAGGGGGGTGTCCCCCGCAAAGGCGGCGACGGCATCGGTTTCCCCGTCATTCAGGGTGGGGATTACGGGCATGCGAAAGCGCAGGGGAACGCCGCTTTCTTTCAGAAGCGCGGCATTTTCCAGAATCCGCTCATTGCCGACCCCCGTCAGGCGGCGGTGCAAATCGCTGCTGATGCACTTGATATCAAAAAAGATGAAATCAAGGAATGGGAGCAGCTTTTCAAATACGGCATAGGGCACATGGCCTGCCGTTTCAATGGCGGTGTGAATGCCCTTTTCTTTGCATTGGCTCAGAATGGCAAGGGCAAAATCCGGCTGCAGCAGAGGCTCTCCCCCGGAAAGGGTAACGCCGCCGCCGGAGGTGTCGTAAAAAGGTTTATCCCGCAGCACGGCCTTCACCACCTCATCGGCGGTAACGGTCTGCCCGCTGATTTTGCGGGCCTTATGCTCGCAAACGGGCACACAGCGCCCGCAGGCAGTGCAGTCGGGGGAAAAGGCGTTAGGGCACACGGCAAGGCAGGCGCCGCAGCCCACACATTGATTTGTAAAAACCATTCTTTGGGGTTCGGGGGACTGGCTTTCGGGATTGTGGCACCACAGACAGCGCAGGTTGCATCCTTTAAAAAATACATTGGTGCGGATGCCCTGACCGTCATAGATGCTGAAGCGTTGAATATCAAAAATCCGGCCTTCCATTACATCGCCTGCTCCGTTCGTTTAATGATGTTGTCCTGCAAGCCTTTTTCCAGCTGGGTGAATTTGGTGCTGTAGCCGCCCACACGCACAATCAGGTTTTCGTATTTTTCGGGGGTCTGCTGTGCGGCAATCAGCTCATCGCGGCTGAGTACATTCACCTGCAGGGTCTGGCCGCCCTCGTTGAAATAGGTTTTGGCAAGGGAGATAAAAGCGTTCAGCCCGCTTTCGGTGTTGAACTGTGCCTTCTGGAATTTCATCTGCAGCACATTTCCGCTCAGGGCAAGGCGCTGGTTGTTTTTCAAAACAGAGCAGAGCAGGGCGGTGGGGCCGTTCACATCGCAGCCGGGCACGGCACCGATGCTGTCGGCCAAAGTGGAGTCCTCACGGTGCTTGCCGTTGGGCAGGGCACCCACGCTGATGCCGTAGCGGGCGGCACGCTGGAAGGTGCTGCACCCCATGCCGAAGTGGCCGCCGCGGAAGGTCTCCTTGGTGCGGGCGTAGCGGTAGATATGCTCTGTGATTTCACGGTAGATTTCATCCACATCGTCAATATCGTTACCGAATTTGTGGTAGGTTGAGAAATCACGGTACAGCTCGTGATACCCTTCAAAATCCTTTTGCAGGGCATCCAACAGCTCTGCCATAGTATATTTTTTGGTATCAAACACAAAATGCTTCACGGCGGCTAAACTGTCGGCGGTGTCGGGCAGGCCCTCGGTCAGAATCTGACCGTCCCCGTAGTAGGGGCCGTGATTTTTGTAGTCCATTCCTTTTTCAATGCAGCCCTGAATCAGCAGGGAGTGCCAGGGATTCGGGGCCTCTGTGGCAAAAATGCGCTGGCATTTCAGGGACATATCCACAACATTGTCAAGCAGAAATTCCGCCTGAGCGCGGTAGGCGGCCATCAGCTGGTCAAAGCTTGTGAAGGTGCGGGCATCTCCCGTGGAAAGGCCCAGCTTTTGTTCCGATTTCTGGCAAACGCCGTCAAACAGAGCAAATTCAAAGGCTTTGATAATGCTGATTTCTCCGTCCTCAAGGCCCATGTGGCTTTTGCCGAAAATATCAATCTGATTGCAGCCGTTCATGCAGTAAAGGTGAGAGTCGGAGGCGGGGATTCCCATGGCCTCCAGAGCGGGGCACACGCACTCATCATTGTAGATGGCGGGCATGCCGATGCCCGTGGCAATGGTGAGGGCGGCCTCACGCCAGGCACGCTCGGGTGAATTCTTGTGGAAGCGCATGGTCAGGTTGGGGGCGTTATAGTGCTTTTCCCGTGATACACGCAATACGTCATAGGTCAGGGCGCAGCAAAGGTCATTGCCGTATTCGTCACTGCCGCCGATGCACAGATTCCATGCCCGCACGCTGTCAAACAAATCCCACAGCTTTTTCAGGCACTCATAGCGGTCGGTTTCGTCATCGTTCTCATAGTACCGGCCCATGGCATAGTCAAACAGACCGGGGGAGTCATTCTCCACCATGCTGTAGGTGAGCCAGAAGAACTGGCAGGCCTCAAAGAAATTGCGGGGCTGCTTTTGCGGAATTTGCTCAAAAGCAGTAATCATGCGATTGAGAATGACGGCATCCTTCTCCGAAGCGGTGGGGAGCATTTCCTTTGCCAACGCCTGATAGCGGGCGGCCAATATCTCGATGGTTTGCAGAGCAATCTCAAGGGAGTCGTAGAAGCTCTCTCTATCTGTATGTATTATTCGGAACAGGTTCAGCTTGTCGCGGATGCCGCTTGTGCCTATGCGCAGCAGCATTTCAAAATCGGGGTTGGCGTGGCCCGCCCCTTCGCCCCAGCAGGCGTCAATTTCCCGCAGGGCATGCTGATGCTCGGTAAAGGAGCCGCCCGTTATGCGATGGGTGCGGATGGGCTCGAATTCATCATACAGTGCATCAATCTCCTCTGCCAGCTCGGGGTGGCGCTCCTTTTGCCGGTTGCGCAGGTCGGGGTGGGAGAGCAGACCTCCGCCGCGGGAGTAATGGATACCCAAATCGGGATAGGTGCAGCCGGGGCCGGCAAACCATTTTTCGGGGTCAATGCTCAGGGCGCAGTGCTGAACCTGAGCGCGCATGCCGCAGGCAATGCGGTAGCTGCGTTCATACTCAGGCTGAACGGAACTGACGTCGGCCTCCTTAAAACCGAAGGCAAAGGGTTCAATATCTCGAATAGTCATAGGTAATCCTCCCGATTTGATGATGATAGGAAAAGAAAAATACAAATGTCAAAAATATGCGGCAGGGTTTGCGGGTCAGTCGTGGCAAACGATGAAAACACCGTCGCAGGCGTTTAAGGTCAGCGAAAGAGAGGTTACCTCTTTCTCCTGCGTTTTTTCGCCGTGCTCATACACGCTCACCCGGGTGGTGGCGGCAAAGTTGACGGTGACGGTCTGCATGGTATAGGGGTCATAGATGTTGCGGCAATCCACCAGCATCAGGGCATTCTGCCCGGCCTTGTTTTTGAAATAGCCCACAAGGGCGGTGGAGTCGCTTTCCACACTCTTCACAAAAGGAGCGCCGTCAAAGCCCTGCAGGCGGTTGTTGTGCTTCTGTTTTAAGGCGGCAAAGGTGAAATGGGGATTTTGCCTGCGGGCATGGGCAAGGGTAACACCGAGGCTGCGGTAATCCTTCAGCACCGGGGAGAGCTTCTGCACCTCGCCGTTTACCCGGCGGGCGTACAGATACTGCTCCGTCACCTTGCCGTCATAGGTAATCATACCGATGGCATCCCCGCCCCACACGGGGTTGTAGGAGGCGTGGATGATACTGCGGCAGCCGTAGCACAGGGAGGCATAGACCTGCCATTTGATCATCTCATAGGTGGTCATGGTGTAAAGGTGGGCAAACCACCGGGCCTGACTTTGAATATAGAGCCAGAAATCCTTGTTGTCCCGGCGGCAGGCATTGCCCAGACAATGGTAGGTGTTCAGGCAGATAATCATTTCAAACCGATTCATCACCTTGCAGGGGTGGAAGGGATAAATATCGGCGCTGATGTAATCCGTAGGTACTTCGCGGGAAAAACGGTTTACATAATCGGCATAGGGTGAGGTGCCGAGCATGGCTTTGATATCCATGCCGGGCAGAAGATTGGAGAAAAGAAAACGGTTAGGCAGAGCCTTTTGGTAGGCACGGTGATAATCGGCCAAAAAATGGAAGTTGTCGCAGGTGGGTTCATCCCAGCCCGTATCACCCACGCTTGCCGGGTGAGGGCGCAGGGCGGCAAATCGGGCAGGGGCATCGTCCTCCACATGGTGCCAGTCTATGCCAATCTGTTCGCCGCACTCTTCCCCGATAACGGCAATGTTGTATTTTTGGCACCAATCCATAATCTGCCGGCCGTATTCGCCGTGATTGCCGTTAATCAAAAAATCAAAACCGCCCTCGGCTATCAGCTGAATGTCACGCTCCGTCACCTTCGGCACATCCCCGAACAGGGTGGTGCCCAGCAGAATCCGGTCACGGTCAAGGGTGCCGTCAAGGTTGGCGGAGGTGCGGGGAATGGGGCTGCCGAAGTTTCCTCCGGCCACAGCCTCACGGTCACGGGCGCGGATGGCTGCCTCGTCCTTTACCCCGGCAGGGGATATGAAGGCGGCAAAATCCATCAGTTTGGTGAGTGCCGGGCTGTCAAAGGCGGCAGCGGTGATTTGAAAAAGCTTTCTTTTCATAAGACGAATTCCCTCCGGCGGTTCAGAAATCAATAATCAATTCGTAGCCGTCAATGTAGATATCCTTTATGAAATTGCGAAAACGCAGGATGATCTGGTCATCATATACTTCCATGGCAACACCCGTGCCGCCGCAGTCGTTGCATTCATTCTCGGTTTCATCGTTATATTCCAGACTGGGCAGATTGATGTAATACACATTGCCGCGGTTGTCAATACTCTGTTTGCTGAGATTATGATAGTGGCCGCTGAATACAATAATGGGTTTGGTATAACCGGCGTGGTTTTGCAGCACGGTGTTAAAGGCGGGGGAGGCGCAGGAGTCGGTATAGCCGTGGCTCCCCTCAATGGGCTTGTGGGTCAGCACAAAAATCGGCAGGCCGGATTTCTCGGCTTTGGTAAGCTCACCGTCAAACCAGCGCACCTGCTCCTCGGAATAAGTGGGCAGCGCCTCGTGCAAATCCAGACTTTCGGTGGCAAGGCAGATGAAGGTATAACCCTCAACCACGGTGCTGTAATAGGGCTTATCCGTCTGAATGCCCCGGCTGTTCAGGTATTTGTAAAAAAGCGTTAAAGCAACATCGTAATGGGGGTCGGCACTGCCGTTCCACGAATCGTGATTGCCAAGGCAGGCCACGGTGTGCTTGGGCTTCATATAGAAATCTTCCAGCCGTTTTTCATTGGTATATTCCCGCCTGCTGCCGCTGTTGGTAATATCCCCTGCGTTGAGCAGCACATCAATGGGCTTGCTGCTGCTGCCGATGCCCGTATAGGCACGGCGCAGGATGTTGGTTCTGTCACGGAAGGAGTTGTTGTCGGCATGGGTGTCGGACACAACGGCGCAGTTGAGAATCACATCATCCCGGGCGGGCTCATAGGTGACTTTGTTCAGCTGGGGGAGCAGAGAAAAAATGGTTTGCAGGGTAACGATAACGGATAAAAGATAGGAAATAACGGTGTTCATGGGGGAACCTCTCTTTTGCTTTTGATACAAGTTAAAGTGTACTACTTTTTGCACCGATATGCAAGATAAGACAAAAAGAAGAGGCAACTGCCAAAGCGGTTGCCTCCCGGATAAATAATCAGTTTTTGAAATACTGGGGCAGATACTCCTTGTGAGCCTCTTTCATCTCCTCAAAGCATTTGTGGGCAGCTTCCCAATCGCCCACAAGGGGATGAATCAGCAGGGCGTTGAGAGCGGCTTCCTCGTCGCCGTCCCGGCCTGCCTTAACGGTCAGGTTTTCATACTCCTTCACCACGGTCATCAGGCCGATGATGTGCTTGTTGGTAACCTCGCCCACGGGCACGGGCTTGGCGCCGTCTTTACCCACAACGGCGGCAACCTCGATAACATCGTCGGGCTTCAGGAAGGGCAGGGTGTTGCCGTTTTTGATGTTGACTACCTGCACGTCATTCACATCGTTGGCAATGGCGTTAATCAGGTTAACGGCAACAAGGGAGTATTTGTGGCCGCCGCGCTGGTCAAGCAGAGCGGGCTTTACATACAGACCCTCATCGGAGTACATCTCCAGCAAATCCTCTTCGATTTCCATGCAGACCTGGGCGCGGCTCTTTTCGCCGTGGAGCAGGTGGTCAAGCTTGGCGTTTCTGCAATAGTAATACTGCAGGTAGGAGGAGGGGATGGCGTGAATGGCCTTGAGGGTTTCAAGGGAGAAGCCGTCGTCCTTGATGTTGGCCATCACCTTGGGGGTGAAGCCCTCGTTCAGAAGCTTGTCAATCAGCTCTTCACCGTGAAGTCTTACGGAGGTGAACCAGCTCAGGTGGTTCAGGCCCACATAGGTGTATTCCATATCCTCGCCCACATCTTCCTTGGTGTCATCAATCATGTCGATGGGCACGTTGCAAAGGCCGATGCACTTGACATTGGTGTTGTTGAGCACAAACTCGGTGATGATGCCGGAGGGGTTGGTGAAGTTGATGAGCCAGGCGTTGGGGCAAACCTTCTCGATGTGGTCGCAGATGTTTTTGATAACGGGGATGGTGCGCTGGGCCTTGAAGAAGCCGCCGATGCCGGTGGTTTCCTGACCGATAAGGTTATATTTGAGGGGGATGGTTTCGTCCTTGTGGCGGGCAGGCAGCTTGCCTACACGAATCTGGGTCACAACAAAGTCGGCACCCTCCAGAGCGGTGTCAAGGTCATCGGTGAGCACGGTTTCGCAATCCACACCGGCTGCCTTGAGCATACGGATGCAAAGGTTGCCTACGATGGTTCTTTTGCGGTCATCAATATCCATAAAGGATATTTTCTTCAGCTTCAGGGTATCCTGTGCTTTGAGAAAACCGTCAACCAACTCGGGGCAATAGGTGCTGCCGGAGCCGATAACGGCAACGGTGATTTCTTTCATATGAAAAACTTCCTTTCAGATAAATAGTTGGCAAGGGAATTGTTTTGTGTATTCCGAGTATTTTTAACGATATATTGGCAAAAAAGATGCCGCCAAAACCATATCGGGTTCGAATCCCTTTTGCCAAGGGAATTGTTAATTGGCGTAGTCCTGCAGAATCCAGTTGACGCAGCCGGTAACGGGGGCATTTTCCAAATCAATGAAGCGGAGCTTCTTGGGGCTGAGTGCCTGCGCTTCCTCCGTAAGAAGCTTCAGGTAGGTGGGATTTTTCAGCTTCACATTGATGGAGCCGGAAAGCACAACCTCGATTTCGTCCCCATCAAAGGTCATCTGACGGGCCAGAGCGGAGATGAACTGGGCACCGCGGTGGGCGGTGGTGCGGCAGATATTCAGCGCAACCTCGTCACCCTCCTCCACGGCCTCAAAGAAGGCGTCGATGAACAGACGGATGTAATCATCGGAGCGGTCGGAGTCGATGTTGGGCAGAATGGAAAGGAACTGCTCGCGGGTGCTGATTTTCAGCTTTTCAAACAGTTTTTGGGTCATTACGGTTTTGTCGGTAAGAATGAACAGGTCATTGTAAACGGCCTTGAACACCTCTTCGGAAATCCAGGAGCCGCCTGCGGTATCACCGCTGAAAACGCCCAGACCTGCCAGCTGAAGCATTTTACCCTCGCTGTCCACGGCGTTGCAGCAAACGCCGGTGCCGCAGTTGTAGCCGATGGCGGCGCCGGAGAGGCTGCCTGCCTTGACAACAATGAAGCCGTCGTTGAAGATTTCAAAATTGCGCAGACCCTTGGCGGCAAGGATGCCGGTCATGGCATCGTGCTGATAGGGGTGGTCAATGCCGGCAAGGCCCATCAGGGTGTAGTCCACATCCTTCAGGCTGATGCCTGCCTCCGCCACAAGGCGGGTGATACCGTCCCACAGCACGGCGGCTGCGCCGTCAAAGGAGGTTTCCAGATTTTCGTGATTGCTGCCGGGGCCTTTTACCATGGCAAGCATTTCTTTTTTCTCATTGAACAGGGCAAAGGCGGTTTTGGTTCCGCCGCCGTCAACACCGATGTAATAAGCCATTAGTTTTCTTCCTTCTCTTTATCTGTAATCTTTTCAAAGTCGGAGGGGTCAAAGCAATCGGTGCAGACCTCTTCCAGACAATAGATGCTTCTGCGGTAGGGC
The DNA here is from genome assembly GCA_045599985.1 of Acutalibacteraceae bacterium. Lineage (GTDB taxonomy): Bacteria > Bacillota > Clostridia > Oscillospirales > Acutalibacteraceae > CAG-177. The sequence continues at coordinate 9,521 of JAZRWZ010000286.1, forward strand.
TCGCGGTCAATCCACATGCCGTTGGTGAAATCGGGCACGGCAACGGGGTGGCTGCCCAAAGCGATGGACTGCTCGGAAAGGCAGGTGACTGCCATCCATGCGGCGGTGTCATACACATCAATGGGGGGCTTGCCGCCTTCTTTTACGGCGTCAACAAAGGCGGAGAATACCAAAAAGTCCATGCCGCCGTGGCCGCCGGAGTGGATGCCGTCCTTGCTGTATTTCTTCCACAGAGGATGCTCGAATTCCTGCTGATAGTTTTCCTCAAAGCTTTCCCAATCGTGCTCAAAGGTGGATCTGCCGGGCTTGCTGTAACCCTCCAGGAAGATTCTTTCGCCCTCTTCCGTGTACATACCCTTGGTGCCCTGAATCATGTAGCGGCGGGAGTAGGGATGGGGCAGGGTGCAGTCGTGAGTCAGGCAAATGGTTTCGCCGTTGGCGCATTTAATCATGGTGGTGACAATATCACCCTCGTGGAAATCATAGCCCTGCAAATCGTAATCGGCGGGGCGGTTATCCTTGAGCCATACATTCAGGCCCCGGGCCTTGGTGGCCATGGAAACAAGGGAAACAAAGCGGTTGCCGCGGTTGATGGAAAGAGCCTTGGAGATGGGGCCGAGCTGGTGGGTGGGGTACAGCTCACCGTTGCGGTTCTGGAAGTTGAAGAGTCTGCCGTGGCGGTTCTCGCGGCCGTTGGCAATCTCGTCACGCAGGTCGTGCTGATAGCCGCCCTCCATGTGGCAAAGCTCACCGAACAGACCCTGCTTGATCATGTTGAACAGCGCCATTTCGGAGCGGTCATAGCAGCAGTTCTCCAGCATCATGCAGAACTTGCCGGTCTCCTCACTGGCACGCACCATCTGCCAGCATTCCTCAATGCTGGCGGCGCCGCCCACTTCAAAGGCAGCGTGCTTGCCGGAACGCATGGCATCCACGGCAATGCGGGCGTGGGTAATCCATGTGGTGCAGATAAACACGGCATCCATATCGTCACGGGCCAGCAGCTCTTTGTAATCCAGATATACGGCGGGGCGGACACCTGTTTTTTCCTCCACAATGTCGCCGCCGCGCTGGGCTCTGTCCTCGTATTTATCACAAACGGCGGGCACGGTAACGCCCTCAATCTCCAGCAGCTCGCGAAGGTTGCCGCTGCCGCGGCCGCTCAGGCCGATAACACCGATTCTGACATTTTCTTTCCTTGCCATCAGGAACACCTACTTCTTTTTTTATTTTGATTCCGCACCTTTCCGGTGGCGAAAAAGGTATCTGTAAAAAATGACTTAATGAAACAGATTGCGAAAACGGCGGCGCCACCTTAAATCGTACAACAACACCATTTTGGAAATGGCAATGTCATAAATCACAAAGGCCACAAGCCCGGCACCCAGCAGAATGGGCACGGCGATGATGCCGTATTCGTTAATCTCATCCACCTGCAGGCCGATGAGTTTTATCATGAGGTAATAGGAGGCCGCAATGGTAACCAGAAAGGTGAGGCATTTCACAATCCATGCCAGCCAGCCGGGCAGCCGACTTTCAAAAACAGCCTTGAGGATGGGGTAATAACCGAAAAACGCGGCGTACATCACCGCCACCTCTTTGTCGGGAATCAGCAGCAGCCCCAGAATGGCCACGGCGGCGTACACCCCGAAAGCCCATTTTTTATCAATCTCAATCACCGTGAGCACAATCAGCAGCCCTGCCGCGGCGGGGAGGGCGTAGGTCAGAAAGGGGATGATTGCCACGGAAATCAGAATGACCAAAGACAGCGCGGCCATGATACCGCCCAAAGCGCATTTGGAACTTTGCTTCACGGCCCGTGCCTCCCATAATAATATTGAATTTTATTTTAACAAATCGCAGGGGAAAAAGCAATAAGAAAAGCGACTTATTTCCCGCAAAACGGGAATAATTTGCGCGTATTAAACGGATTGCCGCGAAGAAGGATGAGGATGATTTCGGGGCAGGAAAAACCCGACTGCCCTGTTACGGGAAGTCGGGTGAAAAAAGCGGATATTATCAGTAATCAATGGCCTGAGGAATGGTTTTCAGCAGCGTGAACAGCCAGCGGAAAAAGGCGACGATTTTTTTGAAGAAGCCTGCGTTTACGTTGATTTGCTCTTCATCCTTAATCTCATTTCCGTCACGGTCGTGCCATACATTGCTGTCATTATCTTCCAACTGAACCTTCACCTTGAAGGCGGCGCGGATATCGGTTTTGATAAAGGTGGTGCCGGTGCCGGCTTCGATGCCGTCAACATACCACACGATTTTCACGTTTTCGGGCAATTCCCCGGGGCCGACCAGAGCGGTGAGTTGAATGCCGTTGCGGTAATCCACGGTGTTGGAGCCCTTGTTGTTGCGGATTTTGAGGGTGCAGAGGCTGTAGGGTGCGCCGAAGGATTTGCCGCACACATCGCAGCAGCCGTCACCGTCATTGTCGGCATGGGCGGCTAAATCGGCTTTTTCGGTGCAGTTTTTATCGGCGGTGCAGGCGTGCCAGTGATTCTCGCCGTCACTGCTCCATTCCTTGGAGAAGGAGTGGGGAATCATGTCAATCTCCTCGGTGTAGGTGCCTTTGCACACGGAGCAGGTGTAAGTGCGCTCGCCCTTTTCGGTGCAGGTGGGCGCTTTGGTATCGGCACTTGTGAAGGTGCAGTTTTCGGTGACGGTGTGGGTTTCATCGTTGGCGCAGACCTTGGTGTGGGTTTTGGCATCGGCCCCGTCAAAGGTGAAATTACCGTATTTGTGGCCTGCCGCAATGGTGCCGTAGCCCTGCACGGCGCCGCAGGAGCAAACGAAAACGGAAATGCCGTCCGCTGTGCAGGTAGAGTCAATGTAGGCTTTTTCGGTGAAGGTGTGGGTGTGGGTTTCGTCGGCGGTCTGCACATAGGCGGATTCGGCCAGAACGGAAGGGGTTCCTTCATACCAGACCATGGAGCCCTCTTTTTCGGAATCGGAGGTGAATTTGTAGAAAACGGAATAGCCGTTTATGTTTGATTTGGAGGACACGGTATTGGGCAGAATCTGAACCTGAGCGGATTTTCCGCCGGCATCGGCAACGGTCATGTCTACCTCAAAAAGCCAGGTGCTGCCGTCAAAGGCAAAACGGGACTGGCCGCTTTTCGGCTCAAGAATGGCGGCGATAAAACCGTACTGATTTGCATCTGCCGCGGTGATGTTATTCAGCTGTGCCAAACGGGCGGTTAAACCGGAGGAGGAACTGATAAAGACGGATTGCAGACCGTTTGCGGTTGTGGCACAGGCGGTGTTGAGAACGGCATACCCGCTGTTGGGGATATTGGGAGTCAGCACGCTTTTGTCAAAGGCCATCACCATCTGAGCGCTGTTGCAGTCAAAGTTTGTGCCCACGCCCACACGCAGTTTTACGGATTGGTTGGGGTGAAGCACATCGGCTTTTTCCCATGCCCCGCTTGTGGTGTTATAGGCATAAAGGGCGGTGGAGAAGGTGATGGTGTCGGTATCTGAGGCAAAGGCGCCAAGGCCGAATACCGAAAAGCTCAGCACGGTCAGTACCGTTAAAAACAGGGCCGTGAATCTGCGCAGGGAGGTTTTCATAAACATTCTCCTTTGAACGAAAGGCAGTAAAACCGACACGGGTTATGGCAGCCTTTCTCTTTTTATTCGCGGATGTTAAAAGTTAAAAATGGATTCCAGAACGGATTGGGGTTCCGGTCCGGGCTCGGGCTCCGGTTCCGGGTCTTGTGCAGGCTCCGTTACCGGCTCCTCGTCTGTGGGTTCATCCTCGTGGGGTTCTTCGTCCTGATAGGGGTCGTCCTCGTAATCACTGCTGCGGCGGGTGAACAGGGAGGTGATATCCTCCCAAAAACGGTTGCGGGTGGTGCGCCTGCCGGAGTCATAGTCGTAATCGTAGTCGTTGTCGTAATCGTAGTCGTAACCGTTGCCGTCCCCGCTGTTTTCGGTAACATCGCTGCTGTCGATGTTTTTGCTTCTGAGCAGGTCCAGAGCGGATTGGTGGGTGGCAAGGTCAATCTGAATGTTGGAGGAGCCGAAGATGGAGGTTTGCACCTTCTGCGCGGCAAGGGGATAATCCACAATCCACACAAAAAGGTTGGGGTAAGACCAGGTGCGCATCTCCACACCCTCGCGGAATTCCTCATCGGGCTGGGTCTGGGAGGTGATGGGGTAATTCATCCAGCCGCCGGTAATGGCCTGTGTGCCCAGACTCACCAATTCGCGCTTGGTGTAGTTGGTGGCCACATAGGGCAGCACGCCGTCAATAAGCTTGGTCAGCTCGGATACGGTGGCGGTTTTGGTGGATTTAATCAGGGCAGTGACCAGCCGTTTCTGGCGGTCGGTTCGTTTTGCCTCGTCGTCCAGCTTGCGGATGCGGCTGAAAATCAGGGCATGCTCACCGTCAAGATGAACGGACTTGCCGCTTTTAAAATCGTTGAAGTGGGTGGTGCGGTTCATGTATTTGGCTTCGGCCTCGGTAACCTCCACATCAACGCCGCCTACCGCATTGATGGCGGAAACGAAGGACTTGAAATCGATGGTCACATAGTGGTCAATCTCGATTTTGTAGTTATTCTCCAGCGTTTCTATCAGGGTGGAAACGCCGCCCCAGGCATAGGCGTGGTTGGTTTTGTCGTAACGCTCGCTGCGGCTGATGTCCATGTAGGTGTAGGAATCACGGAGGAAGGAGGTCAGCACGATTTTTTTGGTTTTTTTGTTAAGGGAAACCAGCATCATGGAGTCGGAGCGGGAGGATTCCTCATCGCCGTCGTGACCGATGAGCAGCACGTTGATAACGTTTTTGCTCTTCATTTTTTCGCCGCCGTTGGTGGCCCACGCCTTGAGCAAATCGTTGAGAGAATCGGCATCCACGTCAAACATGGACTGGAAGCTGATATCCTCCTCCTCGGCGAAGGTGGCGTTGACATCGCCGGAGTATCCCTCGTTAAACCGGATTCTGCTGAGAATGCGGTCGGCAAAGAAAATGCCCGTTACGCCCAGAAGCACCACAAAGCAGCAGACAATGCTGATAAGGGCCTTGAGGTTGCGCTTGTGATTGCGCAGAAAGAAGGGCTTGAATTTGTATCGCATAAAATGCTGCCAGTTCTCCTTTATGCCTTTGGGACGGCTGGAGCTGGAAACATCCTTAAATTTGATTTTGGTTTTTTTAGCCATTGAAATCACCTGCCAAGCTGACTGAGTTGCCGGTTTATACGGATTCGGTTTTTGCCGATGGCGGCAAGCCGGATAAAAAATCTATACACCGTTATTATAACATAGGAAAACAGAAAAACCAACAACAGATAGATATTTTTTTGACGAAAAAGGGGCTTTTTCTACTGTAACCGGGAAATATGAACAGGGTGTATTCTTTGTGTGAAAAATAGCGAAAAAATGAAAAAAGCGGAGCTTCAAAAACCGTGAAGCTCCGCTGATTGAGTACTGTAAAAATCAGTCTTTATTGATTTCGATTTTGCCGTAGAGGGAAGCGCCGGTGGAATCGGAACGGGGAGGTCTGTTGGAAACAGCGGGCTGATACTCGGAGCGGGGGGCTCTGCCTCTGCCGCGATTGTCACGGCCGCGGTTGCCGCCGCGATAGCCGCCGTTGGTGGGCTTTACGCCGTCTTCCAGGGAGATAACGACCTTGCGCTCGCCGTCGCTGCCTACGGAGTGGGAGGTAACACCTTCAATTTCCTGAATGGTGGTGTGGATGATTCTGCGCTCGTAGGGATTCATGGGGTCAAGTACAACATTTCTGCCGTATTTCTTAACTCTGGCAGCGTTTTTGCGGGCCAGGGCACGCAGGGTGCTCTCGCGCTTTTCACGGTAGTCGCCCACGTTCAGGGAAACACGCTTGTAACCTTCGTTGCCCTTGTTGATGACAAGGCGGGTCAGGTACTGGATGGCATCCAGTGTTTCGCCTCTGCGGCCGATAACGGAGCCGTAATCTTCACCGCAATCCAGAGTAACACGGATATCCTCGTCATCCTCCTCAAAGGTGACAGCGGGGTTTTCAATGCCCAGACCGGTGAGCATCATTTTAAGATAATCCTCTGCCTTGGCAAAGGCGTTTTCGGGCTCTTCATAAAAAGCTTTGTAGGTATATTTAGCGGGGGCGCCGCCGAACAGACCCAGCACTTTTTTCTTTTCTTCTACGCGTTCAATCAGTTCAACGGAAACCTCGGTGCCCTCGGGGGCAGCCAGCTTTGCGATTGCGGCCTCTCTTGCTTCGTCAAGGGAAGCGGCCGATGCGATTGCTTCTTTTATCAAAAAAGTCACCACCTGATAATTTGAAAACGCACTTAGTCGGCGTTTTTATTTTTCATTTCACTGAGTTGCTTGATGTGCGCCTCACGGGAGCGGCGCTGAATGGTCTCTTCCACCATATCCTTGGCAACAAGCTTGTTGGGGCTGTGGGTAAAGCTGGTAACCAACATGGTAAGGAAGGCAAAGATGTTGGATGCAATCCAGTAAACACCGATACCTACGGGGAACTGGAAAGCGAGGTAAAGGGAGAACAGGGGCATGCCGAAGGTCATGCAGCCCATGGAGGGGTTCTTTGCCATGGTGGGGTTCTGCTTCTTGCTGCGAATCATGGAGAAAATGCCGGAGGCAAGGGAGGCAAGGAAGCAGAGGGCGGGGATAAGCCAGAGGGCATTGGGGGTTTTGGCATCGGGAACCCGACCCAAATCAATGCCGAAGAATGTAAAATCAAAGCTCTTGATTCTCTCGAAAATCGCGGGGGAAAGAAGGTCCTTGAACTTATCGATATCGGAGATGATATTCAGCTCGATGTAATTGGCCCTTTTGGTGGCAGCTTCGCCAAGAATCTCAGGCGCAGCTTCCTTGAGCTTCTGGAGCACATCGGAATCGATAAGCAGGGCATACTTGAGGGGGTGATAAATAACACCGATCAAGCCGTAAATGATGGGGAGCTGAACCAGCAGAGGCACACAGCCGGCACCCATGGGGTTATAGCCCTCACGCTGGTACAAAGCCTGTGTTTCCTGGGTAATCTTTTGCTGATCTCCCTTGTATTTCTCGTTGATTCTGCGAATCTTGGGTTGGATACGCATGGTTTTGACAGAGCTTTTTTGCTGGGTGATGGTTGTGGGAACCATCAGAAGTCGCGCAAACAGGGTGAACAGGATAAGCGCAACACCGTAGTTGGAGGTGATGTAATCCGTAATAAAACGCAGTACAAAACCGAAAGGATATCCCAATACGGAATACAGGGCGTCAAAAAATGAGGTCATTTGTTATCCTCCGAATGTGAAGATGTTTTCTGTTTGGCGTCTTTGGCGGGGGGAACGGGATCGTACCCGCCGGGGAACAGTATGTTGCATCGCAGTAACCTTCCTACGGTGAGCAGGCTCCCCTTGAAAGCCCCGTGTATCTCAATAGCCTGCATGGCATACTGGGAGCAGGTGGGGTAATAGCGGCACATGGGCGGCAGGTGGGGGGAGATATGCCTGCGATAGAAACGAATCACGGTAAGTAATGCGTTCTTCATAAGGTTACCTTATTACACCGAGTTCACTCAGCTGCCGCTTCATAACCGCGGCAATATCGGTGCTTTTCAGCTTCTTCGTCTTAAATCTGGCTACAAAAACAATGTCCCACGAGCCGACGCATTGCGCGGCCAGTGAGGCGTAAGCCGCACGGATAATACGGCGGCAGCGGTTGCGCTCAACGGCACAGCCTATCTTTTTGCTTGTAGTAATTCCGACACGGCAAATACCTGCGCGGTTTTTCAATACATAAGAAACCAGCGCAGGGTCGTTTTTAACTTTACCGCGTGCATAAGCACGGTGAAAGTCCGTGTTCTGTTTTAAGGATACAATTTCAGCCAATGCAAACAGCCTCTGCTCTCGTTAATCAGTAAGAGAGCTGCTTTCTGCCCTTCGCTCTGCGGCGGGCAAGAACCTTGCGGCCGTTTCTGTCTGCCATTCTCTTGCGGAAACCGTGCTCCATCTTGCGATGACGCTTTTTGGGCTGATAAGTTCTTTTCATTGGTCAAACCTCCGTTTCATTGATAAAGATTACAACAACCGACACTGAAAAAATCCATTGAAGAGTTGTAGTTTACATAAATATGCCGAGAATCCCCAGCAGACAGACATTATATAACAGCTTGTACCGCAATGTCAACCGTTTTTTTTGAAACCGTTGAGGCGCGAAAGCCGGGGTACAGTCTTTGCCGACCTGCCGGGAACGGGGAAACATTACAGGGAGCGCACCAGCGCCTTCACATCCTTGCGGATGATTTTGCCGGATGTGGTCTTGGGCATTTCGGGCACATAGAACACCAGACGGGGGTATTTGTAGGGGGCGGTGTTCTTTTTGACATAGGCCTGCAGCTCCTTGGTAAGAGCCTCGCTGCCCTCATAGCCGGGCTTGAGCACGATGGCGGCGCACACAATCTGGCCTCTGATTTCGTCGGGGTAGCCCACAATGGCGCTTTCCTTCACGGCGGGGTGGGTGTTCAGCACGCTCTCAATCTCGAAGGGCCCGATGCGGTAGCCGGAGCATTTAATCATATCGTCCGTGCGGCCCACATACCAATAATATCCCTCTTCATCCTCATAGGCGGTGTCGCCCGTGTGGTATATGCCGTCGCAGACGGGATTGAATTTATTGCCCGCGTCATCGCCGTACCAGCGCAGCAGACCAAGCAGTTTTTTGCCCTTGGCAAAAATAACCACTTCGCCTTCTTCGCCGCGGCTGCAGGGGGTGCCGTCGGGACGGATGATGGCTGTTTTATAGAGAGGGGAGGGCTTGCCCATGGAGGAGGGACGGATGCCCAGCCACTGGAAGGTGCAGGTGATGGGGGTGCCTTCGCTCTGGCCGTAGCCCTCGTGGATGTACTGGCCGCTGATGGCGTGGAAGGCGTTGTTGACCTCGCCGGAAAGAGCCTCGCCGGCGGTGGAGCACCATTTGATGGATTCCACGTGCTCACGCTTGAGGCCTTCGTGCAGCAGGAAGCGGTACATCGTGGGGGGAATGCAAAGGGAGGTGGGCTTGTACTTCTTCATGGCCTCCATCAGGTTGGCGGCGCTGAAGCGGATGGGGTCATATGCCAGAATGGCGCTGCCGCAAATCCACTGGCCGTAGATGTTGCCCCAGCCGAATTTGGCCCAGCCGCTGTCGGATTGGGTCAGGTGCAGGCCGTTGTTCTGCACGCACTGCATGTATTTGGCGGTGACGATGTGGCCCAGGGGATAGGTGCGGTCATGAATGGCCATTTTGGGGTAGCCCGAGGTGCCGGAGGTGAAGTAAATCACCATTTCGTCATCGTTGGAAAGTCCGCTGTAATTTTCGTAGGAGGGGAAGGATTCAAACACGGAAAAATCGCGGTAGCCGGAGGGGATGGGGCCTTGACCCACCAGCACGATTTCGCGCAGAGATTCGCACTTCTCTCTCAGGTGCTCAATCTGGGTGAGCACATAGGGGTCATCAATGGCCACAATGGCCTTGGCGGAAGCGGCGTTGACACGGTAGGAAATATCCTTTTCGTTCATTTGGATGGAGGCGGGTACCACAACGGCACCGATGCGGTGCAGGGCCACGGCCACAATCCAGTATTCCCAGCGGCGGCGCAGGAAGGTGAGCACACGGTCACCGGGATTGATTCCCATACATTTGAAATAGGAAGCAGCCCGCTTGGACAGCTCCGAGATTTCGGAGAAGGAGAATTCGCGGCACTCGCCGTCATCGTTGCAGTAGAGCAGCGCACGCTTGTCGGGCTCGTAACGGGCCCATTTGTCAACCACATCCCGGGCAAAGTCGAAGTTGCGGGGAACGTCTATTTTGAAGTTTTCCTTGAAATCCGCATAGTTTTCGAATTCGGTTCTGGGCAGATAATCATTGATGATTTCCATAACAATACTCCTCACCGGGCGATAGAATAAAAAAGCCATTCGCCCCTTGATACATTAGGACGAATGACTCGTGATACCACCTAATTTCACACAAAGTTACTGGCTTTGTGCCTCAGCCGGCACGGAAAAATCGATGCCGCTTTCCCCTTCATACGGCGGGAACATTCCGTCGGAGTCTACTCAAGGCCAAAGCCTTTTTCCTTCCGCAGCTCCAAGACTACTTCAATACCGCCTTACCGAAGCGCTTCCACCGCCCGCTTCTCTCTATAGGCAGATTCGGTATTTACTCCTTCTCTTCACAGCCTTTACCCATATTCAAATGCGGCAACATCATAACACAGGCAAAACCGATTGTCAAGC
>JAZRWZ010000287.1:0-18645 GCA_045599985.1 Acutalibacteraceae bacterium
GATTCCGTCAAAAAAGGATGCTCCGCGGAGCATCCTTTTTCCAATCATTATTTGTATTTCTCGACGCAGCCCTTCACAATGGCATTCATGGCGTCCATCTTCTTTTCCATATCCTTTGCCAAAGCTATCTGGCAGCGGGTACGCACAAGGTTATGTTCGGGGTAAAGAATCTTGAAATATTTATCTCCGTTGATGTAGTCATCCAGGAAGCGGGTGGAAAGCTCGCAGGCAAGGGCGAAGCAGCTGATGCCAAGCGTATTGATTTCCTCTTCTGTCAGGGCCTTGGCGGTCTTGGAAAGGAAGCCATCGGCAAAGGCCCAGTACACGTTCAGGTCGATGCCGGTCTTGTCGGTATCCCGGCTGTCCTCCTCCGTAAAGTTGGTGGCAAAGCGCACGGCATCACCGAAGTCGTGGCCAACCAGACCGGGCATTACGGTATCAAGGTCGATTACCACAAGGGGCTCATGGGTGTTTTCATCAAACAGCACGTTGTTGATTTTGGTGTCGTTATGGGTCACGCGCAGGGGCAGCTTACCCTCGTTAAACATATCCGTCAGGGTGCAGGCCTTATCCATTACGCCAAACAGATAGTCCAGTTCCTCTTTCACCTCGGCCACTCTGCCGCAGGGGTCAGCTTTGGCATCGGCAATCAGGGTTTCGTAACGCTTGCGGGTGTTGTGGAAATCGGGAATGGTGTAGTAGAGTTTTTCGGCATCAAAATCGGACAGCACCGTCTGGAAATCACCAAAGGCCATGCCCGTGTTGCGGATAACCGTTAAATCGTCACAGCTGTTGAATGTGACGGAGGGCACGAAATTGCACACGCGCCAGAACTCGTCGCCGTCAAAGAAGTAAGTTTTTCTTTCGCCGTCCACCTCGGTGTGATGGTAGTGCAGATTCACGGCATCCGGCTGCTTGTTGCGGATGTACTCCGTGACGTTATCAATGTTGCTCATCAGCTCCGTAGGGTTTTTAAAGGCGTAAGTGTTGACTCTCTGGAACAGATAGGGCTTGATTTTTGCCATACCCGTGCCGTCATCAAAAATGTAATTGACCTTGTAGGTGTGATTCACATTGCCCATGCAAACATCTTCGTAGTTGAAGAACGGGCCCGGAATACGGAAAGCAGCGCCAACCTTGATCAGTTTTTTTGCCACATCCATATCCATTTTGCTTTGACTCATAAAAATTTCTCTCCTTCGTTTTCCTGAATTTTTACAATGTTGTTCCTATTTTTATAAATCCGGTCAGGCGGCACACAGCCCCGCACACAGGATAAGGGATAAATGCGGGTATTCCGGCCGATGACCGTACCGGGATTCAGAACACAGTGGCAGCCGACCTCAACAAAGCTGCCGAGGAATGCGCCCACCTTTTTTCTGCCCGTGGGCAGAGTGACCTCGCCGTTTTTGATAGTAACGGGAGTTTTATCGCCTTTGACGTTGCCCGTCACGGCCCCTGCCCCGAAATGGGAGCGGTAACCGATGACGGAATCCCCCACATAGTTAAAATGGGGCACCTGCGCACCGTCAAATAAAATGCAGTTTTTCAGTTCGGTGGAGTTGCCCACCACACAGCCGTTTCCCACCAACACTCCGCCTCGCACAAAAGCCGAGGGGCGCAGCACGGCATTTTCACCAATCACGGCGGGGCCGGTCAAGGTTACTCCCCCGGCAATCCGGGCGCTTTTGGCGGCCCACACATTTTCACCGATTTCTTCATAGGTATCGGCGGGCAGGCTTTTGCCCAAAGCAGCTACAAAATCGGGCAGTGCCGTCAGGCACTCCCAGGGGTATTCGAAGGCAGATAAAAAATTCCCTGCCACGGTTTTATCCAGGTTATCGAAAAGCACGGTTGTTTTCAGTTCCATTCTGCCGCCTTTACAGCCGCAATTACGCTGTCAACCGCTTTTTCGCACAGTTCTTCATTTTCGCTCTCCGCCATAACGCGGATGACCGGCTCGGTGCCGGATTTTCTCACAAGAATACGACCCCTGCCCTGCAAAAGTTCTTCCGCCTCATGAACGGCTTCTTTCACGGCAGCATTTTTCAAAACGGTTTTGGCGGAATCCGTCGGCACGCTTTTCATTACCTGAGGGTACAAGTTCAGCCCCTCCGCCAACCGGCTCATGGGCAGTTTTCGTGAAAGCATCACCTGCATCATTTTGATGCCGGTCAGAATACCGTCACCCGTGGCGGCGTACTGTGAAAAGATGATGTGGCCGGATTGCTCGCCGCCCAGCATATAGCCGTTTTGACGGATTTCGTCATACACATATTTATCCCCCACGGGGGTGGTGACACAGCGAATGCCGATTTCTTCAAAGGCTTTATGAAGACCGTAGTTCGACATCACCGTTGCCGCAACCGTGTTGTTGTGCAGGGTGCCCTTTTCCTTCATGAATTTGCCGCAGATATACAGAATATGGTCACCGGTGAGCACATTGCCTTTTTCGTCAACGCAAAGGCAGCGGTCACCGTCGCCGTCAAAGGCAAAGCCCGCATCCAGCCCGTTTTCGGTCACAAGCTGCCGGAGCCCCTCAATGTGGGTGGAACCGGCGTTCAGGTTTACATTGAAGCCGTCCGGCTCGTTGTTGATAACATAGGTTTTGGCACCCATGGCATCAAAAACCGATTTGGCAATGCTCCATGCGCTGCCGTTGGCGCAATCCAAGCCCAGTTTTTTGCCTCGGAGGGAATACATTCCCAAAGAAATCAGGTACCCGATATAGCGGTTGCGGCCCACGGCGTAATCCACCGTTCTGCCGATTTCGCGCCTTTTGGCAAACCCGATTTCTGTTTTGCCGTCCAGATAATCCTCCACCAATTCAATCACGGCATCGTCTGCTTTTTCACCGCTGCCGTTTATGATCTTGATGCCGTTGTCATAGTAAGGATTGTGGCTGGCGGTAATCATGATGCCGCAGTCAAAGCCCTCGGTTCTTACTGCATAAGAGACGGAGGGGGTGGTGGTGACATGCAGCAGATAGGCATCCGCCCCCGAGGCGGTAATGCCTGCCGCCAAAGCATATTCAAGCATATAGGAGGAACGCCGCGTGTCTTTTCCGATTACGATACGGGCGTGTTCCCCGTCATTTTTCTCATTCCTGTTTTGCGAATAGTACCAACCCAAAATCCTGCCGGTTTTGTAGGCAGAATCCGCAGTCAGCACCACATTCGCCTCGCCGCGAAAGCCGTCGGTACCAAAATATTTACCCATAGCAAAAACTCCATCCGAATTTTTTATTGGTAAATAGTATGATACACACGAGGTTATTATATCATATGCAGAAGAATTTGGCAACGGCTTTTCCGCCATTTCGGCACTCGACTGTATGTTTTTGTGCAAAAAAGGATTTTGAGGAAGCGCTCCGTCGGGAGGCCCTCAAAATCCTTTTTGTCAGGTATTCAGTTTCTGGCAGCGGGAGTCCAGTAGCTGTTGCCGTAAATATCGGTAATGCGGTAACAATAACTCACATTTTCGGCATCCAGCTTCAGGTTCTCCAACTTCAGACCGCTTTCGGGCACGGTGAAGGCAGTGCCCAGAGTGTGGGAGGATTGATAATTCCCGTTTGCATCGTAGTAATCGCAAAGCAGCTGAATGGTATCACCGGCTTTGATTTCCACGCCGCCCTTGGCCTGCACGTCGATTGCCGCATTTTCATACATGGGGAATGCGCCGGTTACCGTACCGGCGGGATGGTCGGCATCAAACACAACCTGAAGGTCAACAAGCTGCCCGTTGAGCATGGCGGGAATTCTGCCCACCGTTACCCATTCATTCTCCCCGACTCTGGTGTCGGAAACAAGGCAGTAGGTGCAGACATTGCCGTTAAGGGTGAGCCATGTGCCGTCAAACTCAAGCAGAAGGTCGTCATCCTCGTCCCACTCGAAGGTGTTGTCAAGACCAAGGTCGATATAACCGCTGCCCTCCCCCACAAACACATTCAGTTCAACTGTCTGAATCAGGCTCCACTCGTCATCGTCCAGCTTCAGCACCTTTTTGCCGTCTTTATCGGTAGCGGTGATTCTGGAGGGGTCAATGCAGTTTTTGGAAATGCTTTTTGCGTTTTCGGCAATCAGCTCGGTATCCACCCATTCGTACCCGGTGGGCATGCTGCGGCCCGAAAAGCCGCCAAGCAGCTCGGCAATGGCCGCAGGGTCAATACCGTAACCGGCCGACTGGGTTCCGCCGCCGGTCGTACCGCCTAAAAGGGCGCCGAAGGGTGAGGAGGATGCGCTGCCGCCATAGGCGGAAATCAGGGTGCCCAGCAAATCCCCGCTCGGAGCAGATGTCTGAGGCAGCTGGGTGGAGGCGGAAGCAATCTGCCCGCCGTATTCCAGACTGGCAAAGGATTTGATGCACTTGCTGTATTCGTCATCAATCCCCAAATCCTTATAGGAAGCTACTGCGCTGCCCACATTTTTGGTGCTTTCATAGGGGAAATAAATACTCAGGCCGCTGCAGCGGGTAATGGTGGACTGGTTGTATTTGACACAGCCGTGAATGGCCTTGGAAAGGGCCTTGGATTCATCGGAATTGATTCTGTCCGCAAGGTCAACCAAGTCGACCTGATTGATTTTGTTCTGCTGTGCAAACTGGCGGGCGCCCGCTCTTGCATCGGATACAGCCTTGAAATCGTCGGAGGAAATCATGGCAGTGGTGGAGGTGGAGAAATCACGGAACGCAGCGGGTACCGTGCCCTCAAGCTCCGCCAGGTCGGTAAGGGAAAGAGTAACCTTCGCGCTGGGGGAAGAGGAGCGGCAGGAGGCTACAAAATCATCAATAATGGTCTGGGCTATATCGGGGGTGGAAAGGGAGGTGTTCCGGGAAAGCTCGGTGAGCCAGTTCTTGTAGTACCAGCCGGTGCCGGGCTCCGTTTCCTCGGAGGCGATAAGATAATCGGCATAATTGTCGCACACAAGGGCCGTTTCAAGGGTTGCCATCAGGCAGGCGTCAGAGCCGATAAAATCAAAGGTGCAATCGGCAGCCTTCAGCGCCGCATTCACCTTGCTCAGGGTCATGGAGCCTTTGGAGGCGTATTTCTCGTCGTAGCCGTAGCCGGAGAGGGAGCCGCCGCCGTGATCCCAGAAAATGAGCATATTTCTGTCTGCCGGGTAATTCTTTTTGCAATACTTGATGAATTGGGTCAGATTGTTCGGGTCGGTCATGGCTGCCGAGCCCATGTCACGCTCAACCAATCTCAAGCCGCCCGATTCCACCTTGTAAATCTGGTTTTTGGAGGAGGAAATGGTGCTGTTCTTCCATTTGGTGCAGCCGCCCGTTTCAACAATGAGATTCACCTTGTCGGAAATGGTGGCATTCATCATCTCCTGCAAATCCTTTGTTGCCATGCCGTATTTGGATTCCAGGTCGGTGCCGCACATGTAAACCATGATGGTGACCGTATCCTGTCCGTTGCCCAGGGGAGTTACCCTTTTGGCACGGGCAAGGGAGGAAACCGTTCTGTCAACCTGTGCGTAGGAGGTATAGGTGTTATCCGAATAGACGGTATCCGCACCGTTGATGTGGGAAATGTCGCTGTTTCCGCTGTCGGGAAGGGAGGGAAGACTGCCGCCGAAGTTCTTCAAAAGGAACATCACGGCAATGGCAACCACAGCCAAAATCAGAATGGTTTTGAGGCTTAATTTTCTGCCTCCCGGTGAGCCTGACGAGCGGCGGGGAGAGCCGCCGTTTCCGCGGCCGTTTCTGCCGCCGGAGCCCATAGGGCCGGAGCCCGTATTCACACTGTGCCCCATATGCACACCGGCCGAGCCCGAACCGACCGTTTTGTTTCTGCTGTGGGGTCTTTGATTCTGATCCATACGATTCAACCTGCTTTCCGATTGTATTCTGCTCGATTCGCTGCCGTCATCGCTGTATGAACAGCAGTATACAGCAAAATTATACCAGTTTGCGGCAAAAGGGTCAAGGAAAATATAACATCCCCCTCTCCTTCACAAATATAACATCCCCCTCTCCTTCACCGATTCACGAAATACCGCCGGCTGCGTATATCACAACCGGCGGTTCTTCATTATTTCTTCTTTTTGAGGCCGAGGGCCAAAGCGGCAGAAAGCACACCGATGCCTGCAAGTCCCCCTACGCCTTTGTAAATCAAAGGCTTCGCGGCGGCAACAGAGGAGGGCGCATTGTTATAAATCACTCTTTTCAGCTCATTGTTCACCTTGTTTCCGAAAAGGTCCTTGTAGAAAGCCATCCTTGTTTCATAGCCCTGCCGGTTTTCGTCAAAGTCAAAAATTCTGACGCCTCTGTTCACATCGGGGCCGTAGGCGTTAAAGCCTATTCCGGCGGTATAGCCCAGGTCAACCCCTCTGACATTTCCCGTGAAGCAATTCGTATGGTCGTGGCCGAAATATGCCCCCATGACATTGCCCATTTTCACCCAGCGTTCAAACTGTTCGGAGGGCGTTCCGGGGCAGGAAACACATTCGCCCATGAATTCTCCCCGTGCCCGCATGGCATCGGTAACCCGGTAAAAGTGACCGGTTTTTCTTCTGTTTCCTTCTATCGCGCCTTTCGTGCCCTCGGGAACCTCCTCCAGCATCTCATACATCTCATATAAGGGAATATGCTGAAAAGCGAGGGAAGGCACTTTTTCGCCGCCGTTCATCTGTGCAAGCGAATCACTTGTTTGCTCCATCCAATCCATCTGATTCGTGTTGGCACCGTTCCCGCCGTCTGGCAGCTTTGAACAGTTATCAATCATGTACAGCGCAAGCAGCGGCTTCACCCCATCATCGGCAAAAACGGGAATGCACAGGCAATCCGTTCTTTTGAAGCGCGAAAAGGCTTCCCCGTTGGCACAGCAGGGTGAACTTTCATAAATATCCGTCTGGAAATCATAATCCCCCGTTTTGCGGGGAATATCGTGATTCCCGTAAACAAAGGTGAAAGGAATCCCTTTTTCCTCAAGAGGAGCAATAATATTGCGGATGGCTTTTTCAATATTCTTCCGGGAGGAGCCCAGAGCAATGGAGAACCCGTAGCTCTTCACCTGATCCCCCGTAAACACCACCAGATCGGGCTTTTCTTTTTCCAGCACCGCTCTCATGAAATTCAGCGTATCGGGGGAAGTAAATTGTGTATCCTGCACATCGGTAATCTGCATCAGCCTGAATTTTCCGTTTTTGTAAGTCAGCATTCCGCCACCCCGTTCTTTGTTTTCCGAAACGTCATTTTTGTATCCCGGAATATTATAACATACCGGCATCCCGAATACCATACCCGAAACAGCCAAATTTGACATTGCGGTGCTATTATGGTAGGATGGAAAAAACCGACGAGAAAGGATGATTATTCTTGAAAAATCCCATCGGCTTTTTGTTTTCAAAGGAAGAAAGCGAAGAACACGTTTCCAACCGCGAAATTCTGTCCTATGCTGCCGGTGCCTCGGGTCAGGCCATCACCGGCGGATTCATCTCGGGCAAGGTAAACTTCTTTTATGAAAACCATGTGGTAACCGGCAAAAACTCCCACTATGTGGGCAAAATCATGACCCTCTCCATCATCTGGGATGCCATCAACGACATTCTGGTTGGCGGTTTTGTTGACCGAAGGGCCCACAAGCCGTACCAAAAGATGAAGCCCTATCTCACCTACATTCCGCCCCTCATAGGCGGGTTGAGTGCCGTCATGTTTCTTGCCGGGTTTGAAAACGACCTGCTGAACCTGATTTTCCTGATCGGAACATATTTCTTCTGGGATTTGCTGTATTCCTTTGAGGAAGTGGGCATTTGGGGCATGCTTGCCCTTTCGTCCCCCCACTCCCGCGAAAGAGCAAGAGTCACCCAGTGGGTATCCATCGGCGCGGGCCTTGGCGGATATATTCCCAAGCTGTTCCCGACTTTTTGGGATCTGCTCAAAAATGTGGGTATGCGAGAGCGGTATATCTTCATCATGTTCGCTTTCATTTTCGGCATCGGCGGTCAGGCGCTTGCCCTCAGAGCCTCCCGGTTCCACGAAAGAGTGGAGGTTCCCGTGAAGAAGGACGAAAGCTTTATTAAATCATTGACCGTGCTGCGGCATAACCCCACCCTTATCCTCATAGGTCTTGCCAAAACCATCCACGAAACCTACCCCAGAATTGACCGCACTTATTTTTACCGTTCCCAGTTCAACAACAATCCCCGGTTCAAGGGCGGCACGGCAGAAACGCTTTATGACACCCTTTCCAGCGTGCCGGGTGCCTGCTCCGTCTTCTTTGCCAACAAGCTGATTGACAAATTCGGCGGCATGAAGCGCTACCTGCTGATTTCGCAGGTTGCCATTATCGGTGCCAGAATCGTTGCCTATTTTGTGGGCATCATCCCCGGGTGGGAGTACAACACCTTCAGAGGCTTTCTGATTATGTGCATCATCATCGGGGTAAGCAGCGGCTTCACCAGCTTCATGGATATTGCCCACCGGTCACTTATTAATGACTCCGTTGATGAGGTGGAACTCAAAACCGGCCTGCGCACGGAGGGTATTTCCTCCTCCATGCTCAGCTTTTTCCAGAAAATCACCAACAGCATTTCCGCATTGATCAAAAACTTCACCCTTTACAACTTCCTCGGGTACAAGGCGCTGACCGATAACGCCGACTACAACGTTGCCCATCAGTCGGCAAAATTCTACAAGTGGCAGTACCCCATTTTCATGCTGGCCCCCATCATCGGCGAGGCGCTGTATATGGTTGTCATCGCCTTTGTCAAGGATGACAAGGAGCACAAGGCGGAGGTGGAAATGCTGCTTGCCCAACGCAGAGCCAAGATGGCGGAGATTAAGGCAAAAGAGATTTGAACACAATATGCCTTAAAAAGCGATCTTCACGCACATTCGGGCGTTTTTCGCCTTGAAATACTTAAGGCAAAAGACACAAATGAAGAAACCGTATAAATAATATCAAAAGGCAGGGTCGAAGGTTACCTTCGGGCCCTGCCCTTTTTTAATTCAAAAATGTGTTACTGCAAGGTGCTGTTATTTGAAGAAATTCAAATCATTCACAAGTCTTTCCAAGGGATTGTAGCCCAGAGCGAAATACTTGAACACCCACACAACCGGGCTCCATTTGAAGATGAGCCAATCCAGAACCGTTACCAGTCCTCTCAGAAAAGCGGGCAGGTCACGGGTTTTCGGCACATCAACGGGAGCGTACTCAATGGGCTTTCCGTTTTCATCGGCGGCCCTGATTACCATGGGCTGCGAATAGCAGATGCCCTGAGGGCCGGTGATGTAGAAGCGGATGTAGTAGTTCAGGCCGTTTTTGAGTCCGTCCTCATGAAGGCAGAGGGTGAAGCGGCAGTTTTCGCCGTCGGCGGTTTCTCTTTTAATGACATTCCCGTCGGAAACCCAGACGATTCTGTCCGCATTCTCGGTTTCCACGGTTATGGTATCGGTTGCCTCGTCCACATAAAGGCCGGTAACCATGGGGGTATCGTTCATTTTGGCAAGCTGCTCGGGGGGCCAGCTGGTATCCGGCTCAATGGCGGTATATTCCCTTTCGCCGTCCAGTTCAACACCGTTTGAGTAGTGGGAAACGGCAAAGAATTCTCCGTTCTCCATGCAGGCGCGGAGCTTTTCATTGCGCTGCACATTGTCAAGGTCGTGCCAGTCGGGAATCAGCATCATGCAGTAGGCGTTATTCATGGATGAAACATTGTGGGAATCGGAGAAGGTAAAGCCCCAGGGCACCACACCGTTGGGAATGGTTTTGGCCAGAATCTGGTCATACAGAATTCTGTCACAGCGGGTGTGCTCATCCTCCGAACTGTTGATGCCCATGCCGCACACACTGCCGGGCTGCTCCGTGCTGCCTACGGGATTATCAAGGAAAATCCTTGCGAATTTGTTGGCATAGTATTCGTCCACGGGCTGACCCACATGAAATCTTGAGGTGGTATCCTGGTTGGTGTAAACATATTCGCCCACATGGGAGAGCATCACCACGCCGCCCTGCTTTGAGCTCTCTCTTGACGGGGTTTCATAATCGCCGTAAACACCGGCAAGCCCCTGACCGTAGTCGCACCAGTAGTGGGTCAGGTGGCAATCCGCAAAGGGGGTAGCCATGTTCAGCTCATTGCCCATGGCTACATCCACAAGGCCGTCATCGTTGGTGCGTACCGTTCCGTCAGAGGTAGAGGCCGTGCCGTTGAGGTAGGCGGCATATTCCTCCGCGGAGAGGGGAATGATGGGGTTATAGGCACCGCCGGAGCGTTCCTTCTTGATGGCACGCATCAGGGGGATGTTCTCGGGCACCTTGTCCCAACCGAGGTTGTTGGTACCGTGGTCGGTAATGGCAACAATGTCGTAATCCAAATCATAATAGAGCTGAATAGCCTCCTTTATGGTAAGGAAACCGTCCGAGGCGTTGGTGTGGCAGTGGAACTGCGCTTTGTATGCCTTCACCGTTTCCCAGTCCACATTGGCATAGGGGTTGGTGATTACATAATCCTGCGCATTCAGCTTGCCGTCACCCTGGGCAGCGGCAAAGGCGGGCAGCTGAACAGCCGCAAAAAGCATCAGCAAAGACAGCAGAACAGAAATGGCTCTTTTCATATTTCGCACCTCCGTTTTTTTAGGAATATTATACCTTTCCCGCCCCGATATTTCAAGTCCCTCCCCCCGTCAAACCGTTCTCCCGGCCAAAAACGGATATTTTACACAAAAAAGCGCCTCTCGATTTTCAAAAAAGAGCCGTCAATCCCTTCGGACAACTGGACTTTCCCTTTTTTCTGTGGTAAAGTTGAAAAAAGCAATAAACTTGAAAATCTATCATGTACTTTCCCGCAACCGAGGTACCGTGCATGGCAGAAGAAATATTCGATTATTGTCAATTCACAAAAGATATCCGCAAAATATATTTATGGAGGGATACCGATGACCAAAAAGTTGAAAGCCGCATTATCCTTATTTCTTTGTGTTCTTCTTGCTTTTTCCGGCTCCTGCCTTGTGGGTGCCGAAGGGGAAAAGGCCGACGAATTATCCGTGTGCGTGGCATCCGATATTCATTACAGACCCGCCTCGGCCCTCAACCCCATCCATGAGGAAAATACCGTGCCCGGCGACCCGCTCTATCACCACGCCAACAGCAAGAGCATGCTCACCTATGAGGCCGACGGCATTCTGGACGAGTTCTTCAGAAGAGCCGAAAATTCACCGGCGGAGTTTTTGCTGATTCCCGGCGATGTGAGCGAGGACGGCTTCTGGGAGGAGCATCTGGCCATTGCCGAAAAGCTTCGTGATTTTCAGCAGCGCACGGGCAAAACCATTTTCCTGATTCCCGGCAACCACGATATCCGCACCCACGCCTCAAAATCAAGACTTGACCTTTCGGATTTTCTGGAGGTTTATGCCGATATAGGCTTTGACAAGGCGCTCACCCGCCACGAGGGCACCGCCTCCTACACCGCCGAGCTCAACGGGGGCTACCGACTGCTTGCCATTGATGCCTGCGTGTACCGTCAGGATTCCTCCGAAATCGGTGACGATTTGTTTGCATGGATTGAAGCCCAGCTGCAGCAGGCGCAGGCGGACGGCAAAAAAGTAGTGGCCATGGCACACCACAATGTGCTCAAGCACTTTGCCCTTGAAAGCGTGGGCGGCACCCAGCTTTGCATTGATAAAAACAAAGACCTTGCCTGCCTGCTGGCCGACTACGGCGTGAAATATGTGCTGACGGGGCACGAGCATGCAAACGATATTTCAACGGCGGTTTCCGCAAAGGGCAACCGGATTTACGATATCGAAACCTGCAGCCTCATCACCTACCCCAACGCCTACCGCATCATTCGTTTTTCAGACAGCAATGTGGATATCAAAACCGATTTTATTGATAAAATCGACACCTCCCTCCTGCCCGAGGGCTTTTCCGAGGCGCAGATCAGCGCCATGAACAAGGATTTCCCCGCCTACAGCCACGGCTATTTCCGGGCCGGATTAAAGAGCTTTACCTATTACATTCCCAACTACACTTCCAAGGTTGCCAAAATCTTCAAATCGGAGGAAGGCACCAAGGGCTACCTTGCCATTGACCGCATCATGGGCGTTCTGGCCGAGGCTTTGCGCATGCCCCTTTATGACAAAGCCGGCACCCCTGCCGCAGACAGCGTCAGCGAGCTTGCCGCAATGGCAGGCATTAAAATTCCCGCCTCAGATTACACGGATGTGATTGATGTGGCTGCCATCCTTTACGGTGCCCACCTGCACGGTGACGAAACCGCGGGCTTTGATTCGGACGAAACCGCTCTTTTGATTGCGGGGCTGGAGGCCGTGCTGGTTTATGCCCTTGTCAACATTCCCCCCGAGGCTGCCAACGCCCTGCTTGCGGATATTCTGCCGGGCGAAAATACGCTTCGGGCTCCCTCCGTTGCCACAAACGCAGCAGCTGCCGTCATGTTTGCCAAAGATGCCGCCAAAAAGATACTGCACGAGATTCTTCGCCCCCTGGCCGGCGGCATTGTGGATGACTACTCCGCCCCTGCCGACCTGAATGTTACCCTTGAGCCCTACGGCGAGGCAGGAACGGTTCGGGGCGATACGGCAGCGGTAACACCCTTTGAAATCTTCAAAAAGGTGATAAAGGAAATCTTCCTTGTGATTTTCCACATCATCAAAGCCTTTGTTCCCGTTATTTAATCTGATTTCTTCTCACTAAGAAAAGAGGCAATGCCGCGTTGGGCACTGCCTCTTTTTCATATTCTGTAATTATGTCGGATTATTCAAATTCCGAGCCGTCAACCTCTTTTAAATCAATACCGCTGGTCTCCTTCACTCTGGAGGTCAGAATCAGGAAATCGGCAAGCAGTCCGGGAACGGCAAGGGCAAAGGCGATGATACCGATTCTGGAGTTGCCGAAAATCTGCTCAAGGGGCAGGGAAACGCCAAAGGAGATGCCGATACCGATGCCCAAAGGAAGATAAATGGCGGAGAGCATGGAGGAACGAATGCCGGTGGGAGTCGATTCCCCTGCCATCAGGCTGATGGTATCAATATTGGCCCAGAATGTGCCTACGCTGCCGCCGCAGAGGAAGCCCACAAGCCAGGGGGCCATTCCGTGCTCCGCGCCGAGCCAGAAGCCCAGGAACAAAACCAAGGCGGAGGCCGACATGGCAATGGCGGAAACGCGTCTGCCTTTTTTGTCGGAGATAAAGCCGGGAATCAGCTGGCTGATTGCACAGCCGATGGGGTAGAAGAACAAAGCGGTGGTCACTTCGTTGATGCCCACGCTTTCCGTGGCCTCCTTCAGGGTGGCAAACAGGCCGCTGTCAAAGGCCGTGTTGGCAAAGCCGTAGGTCATGATGGCCTGATAGTCATTGGTGAGGACGAAGCCCGTTTCGGAGAACAGCAGGGCAAGAAACAGCCACTTGATTTGCTTATGCTTAAAGCCGAATTTCAGGGCCTTGATAATGCCGCCGTTTTCGGTTTCGTTCTTTTCATCGGAGCCGCCTTTCAGTACTCTGATTCTTTCGGTATTGAAGGCATCCGTTTCCTTGGCAAGGAATAAGGCAATCACGCTCACAGCCATACCGATCAGAGCGGGGGCAAGGTACACCCTTCTCCATTGGGAGGTGCTTTCCAGAAGCATTTTGCGAAGCAGAGGGATAAACAGCACCCCAAGCATGGCAATACACTTGATGGATGAATAAATCTTGGCCCTGTGTTTGGCAGGGGCAGATTCCATGATGTAAACCACCTGCATGTCGTGGGTAATGAAGAACTGGGTCAGAATGGAGCCGATAATGTACCCCGTGAGTGAATTGGTCAGGTAAATTACCAGCAGACCAAAGCACATGCCGAAGGTGTTCAGCACAAGAAACGGTTTTCTGCCGAAGCGGTCGGCAAGGGGCTTATACAGCACACCCAGCGCCATAATCGGGAAAGAAAGCACGGTAATAATGTTGAGCTTGCCCACGGAGGCTTCGCCGAATTTTGCCATTAAGTCGTTGGCAATCTCCGTTTTCATGAATGTACTGATGGCGGAAGCCACCTCATCGGTGATGTAGATGATGCTGATGATGAAGAACAGATAGAAGAAGTAGAATCCCGTTCCGCTTCGGCTGAGCTGTTTCTGCCTTCTTTCTATTTCTTTCTTTGCTTTTTCCGCAGTCATTGCGATCCCTCCTGAAAATGATTTATGATGATATCAAAAGCTGTCATTGAAGAATATATGCGTCGGGGCAAAGGCTCTCACCGCATCGCCGTTTTCGCGGTTCACTGTCACGCCGTCCATCCATTCAAGGTCTCCGGCGCAGGTCACGCCCTCAAAAATAAGCTCCGATGCGGCAATGGGAGAAACGGTGATATCCGGCTGAGCGTCGGGAGTTATGCTGACTTCGGCTTTTCCGCCGGAGTATTCAACGGTGAAGATCCCGTTGTTTGCGGAAACGGTGTCATCACAGCGGATAACGAATTTCCCGCTCTCCACAGGATATTTTTTGACCGACAGCACATTTTTCAGATCGAGTATTCTGACCGCTCCCGCAAGAGAAATTTCGGATTTTGCTTTTTTTGCTCCCGCCGTGCAGCGGAACACTGCCGAAGCTTCGGGCATCTTCTCGAATCTGACATAATTCTGATTCCCCTCAAACACTCTGAGAAATCCGAGAATTCCGTGGAGCCCGGCTTTGTCCAGATAACCGATCTCTCTGACAAAAACGGTCGACTGAGCGCGGTCAATAAAAAACGAGGCGTAGGCATCGGCTTTGCCGCAGGGGTCTCTGTGCATATAAGTCCATTTGTTTTCCTTATACGGCTCAAGGGAGAAATTTTCTCCGTTTTCTCTTATGAATGAAAGCCCGTCTTTTTTTGCGGCTTCGTTATAAAGCTTAAGAAGCTCCGGCAGATCTTTTTCTTCGCAGAGAGAAACATCGGTGTTTTTGGGCATCGGGGATAATTCCGAAAAGGGGATGAGCAGATCGGCGCATCTGCCGACAGGGCAGTAGCCGAATTTTTTATAGTAAGCGTCGCTGAAAGGATAAAGAATGCTGATATCTCCGGAGATCCCGTCAAATTTTCCGCCGAAAACGGAATTGAATATTTCTCTGACGGCGCCCTTGCTTCTGAATTCGGGCTTCGAAGCAACTCCGCCAACGGCGAGGCATCTGAGAGTGCCGTTTCCGAAATTGCAGAGGCGGTCATATATTTCAATATCCGCCATCATTGCGGATCCGTCATCGTCAAAGGCTCCGACCATTGTTTTGCTCGGGAGCTGTTTATCGTCATAGATATCGGTCGGAAAAACGAAAGCCTGGGAAGCGACCTTGTTGTGCTGAAAGACATCGCCCGGTCTGAGCATTCTGATTATCATTCATATCTTCCTTTCCCTGTATTACAAAAACTATATCACATTATTTCGATAAAGTCAAAGCCCGCGATTGACAAATGCGCCGGATAAGTGTTATTATCGGAGAAAGAAAAGCTGACAAGGTGAATCAAAGCATGACAAAAAACACAGTTAAAAAAGTGCTGAGGGACACATTTCCGGTGCTCACCGGATATATTTTTCTCGGCATAGGCTTCGGAATAATAATGAATTCCGCAGGATACGGGATCCTTTATGTTCTGGCGATGAGCCTCTTCATATATGCCGGATCGATGCAGTATGCCGCCGTCGGACTTTTTACCGGTGGAGCGTCCCTGCTGACCGTGGCGCTGACCACTCTTGCGGTCAATGCCCGCCATCTTTTCTATGGGATCTCGATGGTGGAAAAATACAAAGGCACCGGAGCCAAAAAGCCCTATCTGATATTTGCGCTCACGGATGAGACATATTCTCTCGTCTGCAGCTGCGGAAGAGACCGGGATTATTATTTTCTCGTTTCTCTTTTTGACCAGATTTACTGGGTCAGCGGAAGTGTTATCGGTGCTGCCCTGGGCAATATAATCACCTTCAACACCAAGGGCATCGACTTTGCTCTTACGGCGCTGTTCATCACCATTTTCACCGATCAGTGGCTCAGCGGAAAGAAGCATTTTCCCGCGATCGCGGGAGTTGCCGCTTCAGTTGTGTGCCTTGTGATATTCGGCGCAGAAAACTTCCTTATTCCGTCAATGGCGGTAATTATGGCGGTTCTTCTTATCGGAATGAGAAAGGAGAATCCGGATGAATAATACTCAGCTTATCGCTTCAATTGCAATTATGGCGGCTGTGACCGCCGCGATCCGCTTTCTGCCGTTTCTCATTTTCTCCGGCGGAAAAACGCCGAAATGGGTTATTTATCTCGGAAAAGTGCTTCCGTTTGCCGTTATGGGAATGCTCGTGGTTTACTGCCTTAAGGATGTTTCATTTTCTTCCTTGTCGGGCTTTCTCCCGGCTCTCATAGCTTCCGCACTGACCGCTCTGAGCTACGCCTTGAAGCGCAACACTCTTCTGAGCATCATCCTCGGGACCGTGTGTTATATGCTTCTTATTCAGTTTGTATTTGTATAAAAAAAGATCCCCCGACTTTTCAGCCGGGGGATCGCTGTGTTTTGATTACTGCTTTGCGCCGTTGTCAAACTTCTCAAGAACCTTAACGCTGACTGCGAAGCAATCGCCGAGACCTGAGAGATTCATATTGTCATAGGAGTCTCTTCTTGTGTGATAGTAGCTTTCAAGCTTGTGGTTGAGGCCGGTGATACCGGTGGATCTCATACCTGCCTGAGCAAATGCAGCGTTGTCTGTTGCACCGCCGAGAGGAGGAACCATTCCCTTGGAGCACTTGACGCCGAGTTCTTCGGCAGCTTCCATAAACAGATCGGAAACATCCTTGTCAGCCTTAACAGTGGCGTTGAGGTCACGGTAGTTTACAAGGAGATATTTGGGATCGTGGATGGTGTCGTATGAATAAATGAAAGTTGGAACATCGTCAAAGTCGTGGGGATGAGCTTCGCACCATGCCTTTGCGCCGCGAAGACCTGCTTCTTCGGAGCCGGTGAGGATAACGCCGATCTCGGTGTTTTCAAGCTCGATGCCTTCGTCCTTCATTGCCTTGAGGATCGCAATGCCCATGTAGCAGCCGGAAAGGTTGTCGTTTGCGCCGTCAACGATTCTCTTCTTGTTCCACATGAAGTAAAGACCGACAAGGAAGGGAACGAAAAGAAGTCCCCAGAGACCGCACTTGATGAGAGTGCCGGATGTGCCCTTGACTGCAAGGATGATGCTGAGAACGATGTAGAAAACAGCGCCGAGAGCGCAGATGATAGCGTGGGATTCAAAGCCTACACCGCCGAGAGCGTAGTTTACGGGCCATTCCCAGGCTGCATCGGGGTGACCGTTGAAAACTATTCTTCTCTTGATCTCGCCTGTGGGCTTTTTGTAAGCGGTTACATTGTGACCGGTCATTTCGGGGAAGCACTTATCAACTGTCTTCTTGTAAAGACCAAACTGAAGAAACGCAAGAACAAGGCCGGCAATGATGAGCAGAGCGCCGATGATGGGAAGAGCGGCGATCTCAAGCTTTGCGCCGAGGAAGAAAAGAGCGATGGCGGCAAGAACGAATGAAATCGTGAAATAGATCCAGCCGTAGAATGAACCGGGGTTCTCCTTGAAGGCTTCGACCTCTGCGTATTCACAGCCGCAGTCCTTTTTCAGAACCTTTGCCATGTATTCGCAAGCCTGCTCCTCACCCTTTGAACCGGGGCCTCTTTTTTCAAAGTTTTTGCAGATATAGGTGATTTCCTTGAGCATATATTTTGCATATGCGCCTTTTTTTGCAATAACATTACTGAAATCCATAAAAAATCTCTCCCTTTATATAATTTATTGCAATTATCATTATCTTGCAGAAACTCCGATAAGTCAAGAAAAAATTGTTTGATGATTATTTTTTGTATGCTTTTCACATTCAAAAGCTTGCTTTTTCGGCAATTTGACTAATACGCAGAAGCCGATTCAAGCGGAGAAAAGCCGTGAGATATCCTTTTCGTTTTTATCATAATAATTTTTCAGGTGACGCGCGATATCGAGGGTGTCGTTATATTCTTGATAGAGATAATTCAGCTCGCTTTTGACCGTGTATGCCTCGTCGGAAAGCAGTCTGTTATCTGCGCGCAGCTTCTGCAGACGGCGCAGTCTTTCCGCAATTCGGGATTTGACGGTGAGAGCCGTCTTTTCGTATTCCTCCCCGAGTTGATAAAGTGATTTATTTTCCGTCATTGTGTTCTCCTTTCATGATCTTGTCGATCGAAACGCCGTAATAGTCGCTCAGTCTCACCAGCTCCGTGCCCGTGGGTTCGCTTTCGCC
The DNA here is from genome assembly GCA_045599985.1 of Acutalibacteraceae bacterium. Lineage (GTDB taxonomy): Bacteria > Bacillota > Clostridia > Oscillospirales > Acutalibacteraceae > CAG-177. Next base: position 18,228 of record JAZRWZ010000287.1, read on the forward strand.
GGATTCGAGCGAGATCAGCCTCGAAGGGGAAATGCCTGTTCCTTTTGCCGTATCTTCGGGGGAAAGGTTTTCCCTGAGTCTCAGCCTGAGGAGCCTTTCATGCGGCGATTCTCCTTCATTCCGCCTTGCTCCGGCGATGACCGCCGCCCTGCGGACAGCAGCGTGAAGCAGCCGTTCCTCCGTGCTGCCGTGCTGATATTCAACAACATAGCTAAGAGCGTTTCTCAGCTTGCCCAGTGCGCGATCAAGAGCGTGGGTCACGGCGCTTTTGCCGACGCCCTTTTCCTCCGCAATGGTCACAAGCTTTTTTGCATTGTAGAAATAATCCCTGACTATTTTTCTTTCGCTTTCCGAAAGCTCCTTTTCAATTGCCTCTTCAAGAAGAAACGAAAGGTCGATATCGCGCTTGCGCCAGGCA
>JAZRWZ010000288.1:0-3493 GCA_045599985.1 Acutalibacteraceae bacterium
CTCGCCGCCTCGCTTCATCCGCCACAGGCGGCGCTTCGGCGGTTCGCCCTTGCCGGATTTGCCGCAGGCAAATATATTTTTTTCAACACACGGGTTTTTCCACGGCGTACCGCCCTGCCGGTCAGAGCAGGTGCTCTGACCCTACACCGTAGGGTTATACCGTAGGGGAGCGGCTTACCTCTCCCGTTTTTCCTCCGTGTAGGGCAAGACCACCGTGTCTTGCCGCTTCTTTCAAAAAACAAAGGAGCTCCGTTCTTAGACGAAGCTCCGTGGAACATATTTGCTTTTTGCCGAAGGTTTATCAGCTTACGGGCAGGTAGTTCACCGTGCGAAGGGTTACATAGGCCGTGTTGCCGGTGTAAAGGGTTCTTTCGTAGGTGTTATCCTTCTCGTAGGCCTCCTGGTCCTTCTTGGTGTAGGCGGTGCTGTGGAAGCCCAGCACAATATCTCTGTTGGTCTTGAGCTGATTCGCCATTTCATTCGACAGATACAGGTGATACGGCTCGCCCATCTTCAGCTGGGTCAGGCTGATTTCCTTTTCGTCCTTGTCATAGACCTTCAACGTGCTGTCGTTATTCTTGAACTGCGCGGCATCGTCGTAGCCGGAAATCTGCTTGAGCAGCTTGTAATTGCCGTTTTCATCCTTCTCGGTGCTGTAAACATCCACGCAAAGGGTTGCGTTCTCAAACACCTCGTCAATGTTGGTATCGTAAAGGTTGAAGTAGATTGCGGCGCGGTTCTCGAGGCTGGTCGTGTTGATTTCGGATGAGGAAATCAGGCGGTAGCCCACATCCTGATAACCGGCTTCCTCCGTAATGGTAACGGCGGGAGGCTCAACAGCGGCACGGTAGGAGGCAACAATGGTATTAATAAACAGCTTGCCTTCGGTTTCGGTAATCTTGTTTGTGTGGCCCGAACCTGTGTAAGTCACATTATCCAAGGTGTAAATGTAGTAGTTGTTAATAGCATCGTTGTAAATATCGTTCGCGTAGCCGTCGCCGCCCAGGCAGAACCAGCAGCGCATGGCGGGGTCATCCACATTCAGCTGATAATACTGCTCGTGGGTGGTCATAATGTCCAGACCCTTGTTGGCGCCCAACTTACCGGCTGCCCGCAGTTCATCAATATTCAGGTTGAAGGGATAGGATGTAATCTGGCCCTTGTTCACCTGGGTTACCTCATTGGTAGTGGTGGTTTTGGTATAATTGCCCCACTCCTTGTTGTATTTAAAGCCGTTGGTGGTAACAAGGTTCATATCTACAGCCTGTTTCACCTCAGGGAAAATCAGATATTTACCGCGCAGGGTGGGACTCAGCTGATTCACACCGTATTTGCCGTTGGTGGCACCAACGCCGTAAACCTTAGGCATATTATAGCGAACGATGGTGTAGCGGGAGAAACCGTGAGAATATTCAACATCGGGTGTGGCCTGCACTACACCGAATTGCGGTGAAATATTAGAACCGGGAGTATAAGCCACATCATAGCCCATTTTTGTCATTTCGGTTTCTTTATATTTGGCATCCACATACAAGCCGTGGTTTTCCTTAGCGCTGTCATGACAGCTATCAATGGTTTCAGGTACCAGGCCGTCTGCCGTGCCGTTGCGCTTTCCGGTCAATTTCTCGAAGACGGGAGTCAAATCAGCCATTACAAAGGCGGCACCGTAGCGGTCAATGCCGGAGCCGGAACGGGTCCACTTGTTCATATAGTAGCCATTTTCCTTGCGGTCTTTATCCGAATTAGCCAGGCTGTTTTTGAAAGAAGTGGTATCGTGGGTGAACAGCGTGGGTCTGCCGGTATCCTTAAACCAGTTGATGGCCATTGCGGTTTCCTCGCTGACACCGCCCTCGGCCCAGCTGTCGGAGAAGCCGACAATCAGCATGTCATAATGGCCAAGTGTTCTCTGATTTTCCGCCAGAGTGTAGTTACTGAGGGACTGGGCATTGATTACAAAAATATCCAGATAGAAGTCGTTGCGAATCTTGTAAATAACCTCGTTATAGCCCTTTCCGGCCTTGGCTGCAGAAAGGTCAAGGTAATTCAGCTGACCGTTCTTGTGGGCCAAAGCAGTGTTCACATCGGTGTTCTTCAGGCGGTCAATCTCATTCACCAGCTCGGTCAGGTTACGGAACTGAGAGTCTCCCTTGAAGTTGCTGTCGTATTTGGTAACCCCGTCAAGGCCGGCCAATACATTGCCGTAGAAGAAACTGCCCGTAGCCGTTGAACCGCTGTCGTTATAGGTGAAAATATTTTCATCGCCCTTCAGAATCTGAATAACACGAATCACCTCGGGTTCCTCGGGCTGTGCGTAGGCATAGGCTGTGTGGGAGCAATGGGACTGTGCTTCACCCACCTTTACCACAACCAGCTTCCAGGGAATTACACCGGAATAGGCGGCGGGAATACCGCGGCGCATGCGGTATTTATAGGTTTCGTTGCCGTTGCTGGTGCGCAGGGTACCGTTATCAATGGCGCCCCACTGGCCGGAGGCGTTCTGCGCATACAGCTTCAGGTTCTTGATTTCCTCCTCACTGTCGAAATATCCGTCACCGTCGGCATCGAAATACAGGAACACCTCATATCTCGTCTGGCTGGGGGTATTGTCGGAGGGGTTGGTAATGGTGAAGTCCACCTCCATGGTGTTGTTGGTAATTACGCCGTTGGGGTTGGTCAGCTCATTGTAGCTCTCCTCTCTGTCGGAATTGTCAACAATGGTAACAGCGGGCTGGCTGAAGTTAACGCAGGCCCACAGGTAGTCCTTCTGGTCGTTGGTTCTGGTTGCCTCCGTCAGTGACATTACATTCTTCTTCTGGTTAATCAACTGCTCAAGGCACTGATACCAGTTGGAGACATTATCGAATCTGTCGGCACTCGCAAATTCACCAACGCCCACTTCCACTTCTTCACCAAGTTCGCCGTAACCGTAGCTCAGGTTGATGGCAAATTTCTGTTTTAAGAAGAAGTACACGGACATGCTGTCTTGTCTTGTCTTATCTGTACCGTTTTCACCGGAAAGCGTTTGAGAATAATTGCCCTTGGAAACTTTGATTTTGTACTTCCAGAAAAGGTTATTGCTATGCACATTCTTTTGAAGTTTCTCACCACTGTTGTTCTTACCGCTGGTATTACCGTAGTTATACGATTCAACCTCAACTTTGAATTCCGAAGCCCACGAGCCGGCAGGTATGGGTTTGGGATAACCGAGAGAATCATCCACCGTGAACTCGGTAAACGCATCACCGACATAAGGAGCTGTTCCGGCATTCACATTATATTTGAGGTAAGCACAAACAGTCTTACCATCTTTTTTGCATTCCAGTTCGAATGCAGGATATGACCATGCACCCACACCGTCGGTGTAAAGGAAAACATCGTCAAAACGCGAATATTCTTTTGCATCAGGTGCCGACGGGTCAATGGTAAATGTAATCACAGCAAACAAGGCACCACCTGTGCCGGGGTTCATATTGAATCTACTGGTCAGCTTGTC
>JAZRWZ010000289.1:0-1084 GCA_045599985.1 Acutalibacteraceae bacterium
TCACGTGTTGTTCGGGGTCAGAGCCTTTTATCTCCTAAACCTCCCTGCACCTGACGATGACAAAACCGATGGCCCGCGGTGCAATTCGTCCCTCCCTTCACCTGGCGATGGGAACAGTTGCTCACGTGTTGTTCATGCTCAGCCCCGGTTTGCTGTTTTCCCGTGCCGTTAGTCGTCAGCCCCGGTTTGCTGTTGCTCCCGTGTTGTTGATGGTCAGCCCCGGTTAACCGAGCCCCGTTGGCTAACGGAAATGCTCGCAATGTAATTCTTACTGGGGTATTGCGAGCACCCTGCCTTGTAACTCACTGATAATCAATAGGCCATTTTTGCCGACTGCTCGCAATGCCCATCAACTTTTTACATTGCGAGCACTAAACCGGTCAACGGGGTTGAAAACAGCTTTTGGTCCCCCGAAACGCCTTTGACACAAACGAAATGTTTAACTTATAGAACTCATTACGTTTTCCGGAGTGAGCTCACTAGAAGTTCGAAGACTCAGATAAATGGGCTTTTGTTGTTTTTGCAGTTCACCTGGAGAGCGGCCCTGCCCCTGAGGCCACTGGGAGGCACACCGCCTCTCCAGGTGAGGGCAAAAGGGTCCCACCTGGAGTGAGGATCGCCCTTCCACGCAACTCTATTGGGCATTCGTTCTCCAGGTGAATTGCAAAAACCAGATAACGTGGCAAAACCGGATAAGGGGTCACACCCTTTTATCACCTGCCCATTCCGATTATGCCCAGTGATTGTCAGTTATCCTATGTACTTGCCACGTTCAAGAACCTTCCACCTGGGTCCCTGCTACGATCAGTCCCTCAAACGTAGCAGGAATGGCCTTCCACCGGGGTTCTGCTACGACCAGCCCCTCGAACGTAGCAGGAATGGCTCTTTCACCGGGGTTCTGCTACTAGGCCGGGAGGTATCGACCGGCCGGAGAGACCTGCCAGTATAACATTATCACCTTTCCGCCCCCAGCCCCGAGATCGTGCAGCGGGCGGGTGGAGCGCCGGGCCTTCCGCGGAGCCCGGCGTGGAACACTCCCGCAGCCGCCGGCTTTCCGCGTCGCCGGCGGCGGTGCACCGGTAGG
>JAZRWZ010000290.1:0-3617 GCA_045599985.1 Acutalibacteraceae bacterium
GAGCCACCCCGTAGGTTAAAGAAATCGTTTCGGGAGGGGCAAGCCCCTCCCCTACGGTGTATCATCCTGATACAAAAAAAACCGCCCCACACCAACCGGTGCAGGGCGTTGGGTGCCTTTCTGTTTACTTGTTTTCTCAGGTGGCGGAGGAAATCAGGTTCTTTACAAACTCAAGGAGCTTGTTGAAGATGCTCACAAGGCCGGGAATCATGTTGGCAAAGAAGGTGGCAATCTTCTTGAGCACGGGCATCAATGCGTTTACCTTCTGTGCGGTATCGGTAACACGGTTAAAGCCGGCGGCGTAATCATAAATGCCGGTAAAGCCGGTTTCGCAGTTTTCCATGTTGTTGGCGGCATCGCAGATGATGGTCATGTTGGTGCCGGAGAAGATGGCCTTCACGCCCTTGGAGGCATAGCCCAGACCCATTTCGCCAACGGCAACCTTGGCACCGTCGGGAATGGCGATTTCGGCCAGTGCGGTGCAGCCCAGGAAGGCGTATTTATCAATCAGCACAGAGGCTTCCTTCTTGCTGTCAAAGGTGAAGGAGGAAAGAGCGGTGCAGCCCTCAAAGGCGGATTCACCGATTTCGATTTCGCTTGCGGAGGTTTCGGCATTGCCGTCCACCTTACTGCAGTCAAAGGCGGTCAGAGCGGTGCAATCCTTGAAGCACTTGGCGGGGATGGTGGGAAGGGCGGTGAACTCGAACTTGGTCAGAGCCTTGCAGCCCTCAAAGGTGCCCTCGCCCAGCTCGGCGGCATAGGTGTTGATGCTCTTTAACGCGGTGCAGCCGGCAAAAGCGTTTTTGCCCAGACTCTGAATGTTCTGGCCCAGAGTCACATTCTCAAGGGCGGTGCAGTCCTCAAAAGCGGAATCGCCGATTTTTCTGACGGAGGCGGGGAAGAACATGCTGGCAGCGGCGGTTTCGTTGATGATGCTCAGGGTGGAGCAGCCGCAGAACATATAAGCGGGGATTTCGGTAACATCGGTATCAAAGGTAATCTTCTTGAGGCTGGCGCAGCCGTAGAATGCGCCCTCCATTCTGCTGATTTCACCGGCGGTGTAGCGGGTCAGGTCCACGCCGTCACCGTTCACGCCGCGGAAGCTGACACAATCGCGGAAGGTGTAGGCACCGATTCCCACAATGTCGCCCGACACTTCGGTGCCGGCCTTTTTGGCGGTGTTGATGCGGGAGAGATTGGCGCAGCCGGAGAAGGCATTGTCGCCGAAATCAACCTCGCAGTAAGTAAGCACCTGCTCCAGAGCGGTGAGCTTTTCAAAGGCGCTGTCTTCCACATAGATGCGGCTGTCGCCGTCAATCACAATCTTTTTGATAAGCGCGGCGTTGGCGGCCCATTCCGCCTGCTTTTCGATGCTGCCGCTGCCGGTGAAGGTGAGGGTACCGGTGGCGGGGTCAAAGGTGTAGGTTGTGCTGTCGCCGCTTTCGGAAACGCCCCAAACCGCATACAGGGTTACACCGGCGGTGCTGTCCATGGTGCCGAGGGTTGCGTCCTTATCTGTAGCGGACTGCTTGCGGCTCCAGCCCACAAAAGCATTCATGGCCTTGGTGGGGGCGGTGATGTCATCTGCCGTAATCTCGCTGTCAAAGGCAACGGATTTGGTGGCGGTGGCGGCGGAGCCGAAGGTGCCGCCGTTGGCATCAAAGGTTACCGTGTAGTTGTTGGCCTCAAACACGGCATAGAAGCAATGGGTGGAAGTGGTGGCCTTGCCGAGGCTTGCGCCCGTGCGCAGGGAGCCGCCCTCGCTTTTCCAGCCTATCAGGGTGTAGCCGGGGCGGGAAACCACGGTGGGAACGATATCGTCACCGATATTAAAATCGTCATAGGTGTCCTCACCTGCACCAAGGTAGCCGCCTAAGCCGTCAAGCTCTGCATAAAAATGGACGGTAATCGGGGCATCCTCGGCGCTTGCCGCCACAGCCATGCCGCCCAATACCATCAGCGCGGCGAGAAGCAGGGCAAGGGACTTTTTGAAAACTTTCATGTCTTGTTCTCCTCTCAAAAGTGAAGTGGGAATTCCTCGGGGGCACTCCCCCTCTTATACAAATACCTATTATAATTGAAGAAAGGATAGGTTGTCAAGGCAATCGGCGATGCCATTTCTTAATATTTCATGAACATATTTCCTTTTTCGGATGCCGTCGCCGTTTTACGCCGAGGTTCCCCGGCGAAAAAGTCTTGCATACGGTTTTGTTTCATTGTATAATATGGGCAGATTGCGGGAGTCCGCCCCGGCGGTTTTCCCGAAGAAAGAGGGTAATTGATATGGATATTATGGACCTTGCTTCCAAAGGCATTCAGGCCATCACCAAAAGCTACGGCAAAAAAGTGAACAAAACCGCCACCGCCCCCGAGATTCCTCAGGCCAAGCCTTTTGTTATCAGCGGCAGTGAATACCGTGTGGGCTTTGCCCGCGCCGAGTTCATGCCCGCCGACCCCGAAAACACCACCTACTACATTGCGGGCCACGGCTCCGGCCACAAGATGGAGGGCATTCTCTCCCCCGTTTATGTTCACGCCGTGTGGCTGGACTGCGGCGGCGATGAGGGCATCCTGTGGCTGAGCGCCGACGCTGTGGGTCTGACCCGCGTGGAAGTGAATAAAATCCGCGGCATGATTATGGCAAGCAAAAAAATCAGCGGCTGCCGCCACATCAATGTGAGCTGCACCCACAGCCACTCCGGCATTGATACCATCGGCTACTGGGGCAAGCCCAATCTGGTAAGCATCCCCTCCGACGGTAAGGATGCCGCCTACATGGAGCTGCTGATGAACACCGCCCTTGCCGTGGCGGAGGAAGCCTTTGCCGCCAAAAAGCCCGGCAAGCTTTACACCGGCCGCATCACCGTGGAAAACGGCCTGCACCCCAAGCGTGATTTTGTGGACCGCCACGAGGTGCTCACCCGCCTGCGCTTTGTGCCCGCCGACGGCAGTGCCGAAACATGGATTATGAACTTCGGCGGCCATCCCAACTCTTTGGGCGGCAAAAACCGTATGCTCAGCGGTGAATACCCCTACTTCATGCGGGAGCAGATCAAAGCCGAGCACGGCGCGGATGTGCTGTTTGGCGTGGGAGCCATCGGCGGCATGGATGTGGCTCAGCTGGACGAAAACGACCCCGTAAACTGCGTGAAGCTGCAGGCTAAAATGCTGGCGGATGCCGTGGGAAAAATCGACAATGACCGTGAGCTTTCCCCCGAAATCAAGGTGCTCAACCAGCCCTTCTACCTGCCTATCAGCAATAATGTGCTCACCCTGCTTGCCACCCGCCATGTGATGAGCTTCAACGCCTACCCCTGCAAAGAGGGCAGCGAGATGAACATTGCCATGCTTACCGAGATGACCTACATGACCTTCGGTGACCAGAAGCTGCTGACCCTGCCCGGCGAAAACTTTGTTTCCACCGTATACGGCGCCTACAACAGCGCCGAAACCTCCGCCACCGGCAAGGGCCCCGAAATCAACCCCCTGCCCCTTGCGGATATCTGCAACGACCACACCATGATTTCCTTTGCCGTTACCAACGACATGACCGGCTATGTGGTGCCCCCCAACGACTTTGTGCTCAACCCCACCCAAAGTCGGAGGCCAAGCGGTCT
>JAZRWZ010000291.1:0-1061 GCA_045599985.1 Acutalibacteraceae bacterium
GCCTGAGCCTTTATTGCATCAATCGGTGATTCATCGCCGATTTCCTGCATTGTGGTGCGGCAAAGGAACTCAACAAGGTCATAGGTTTTGCCGCCGTATTTAACGGTTGAAGGGGTTTTTGAATCATAGTAAAGCTTGGTGCCGGGGTAGTAGTGCTTGACAATGTTTATATAGTCGGTGCCCTCTTCGGCCATTACTATGGCTCCGCATTGGCTCATTCCCACGCCGTGACCCCAACCATAGGAAGTGATGGTGAATGTGCCGGAGGTTGAACCCTGACTTCCCGGGCTTGAAGGGTCTGTGGGGTCTTCAACGGGTTCGGTTACCGAGGAAGTGGGGTCTTCCGGCTTTTCACCGCCGCTTATACTTTTGATAACGGAGGTGAAAAAGGTTAAAACGGTGCTCATAAGCACGGCTATTGCTTTAATAACCGTTTGGAAAAAATTTTGCACGGGGCTTCACCCTTTCTGTTTCTGAGTCAGAGCAAAATTACCATTTAATATCCTTAATGGTAACGGTTGAATCTGCCTTGCCGGTGCCGCTGACTGTTACTATTGTGTATTTAACCTTTGTGAGCTGGGCGTTCCAGTTCCATTTGTAGGTGGCGGTAACAAGCTTGCCGGTCTTGATGTTGACCTGAGCGGTGATTGAGGCACTCAGAGTATCTTCGGTAACTGCCTGAACGCTTGCGCCGTCGGCGTTGTTGATGCCCACATAGATGTTGTTGGCGTTCTTATAATCGAATTCGGTCTTGTCGCCGCTGCCCGCGTAAAGGCCGCAGTGACGAAGAGGGGAGTTGTCGCTTACCGAGGGAGCGGTGCTTTTGCCGTTGTTGATGGTGAGGGTGATTTTGTAAACATCGCCGTTTACCTTTTCAATCTTGGCGTTGCTGACCTCGGATGCGGTGAGGGCGGAATTTGAAAGGAATTTTGCGGAACCCTTGGGGTTGGTGAAATTAGTGGTGCCCACTCCGAGGAAGCTGTTGACGGCATCGGCGGCAATTTTGATTTTCATAATTGCCTCTGCACCCTCAAGCTTGTTTAAGTTGGTGGTTCTGGTTT
>JAZRWZ010000292.1:0-1575 GCA_045599985.1 Acutalibacteraceae bacterium
CATACTCAGCCGCAAATTCAAGCCGTATGCCGTTTTGGCCGGAGGGAGCAAAGCCGCACAACAACTTTTCGGTTTTGTGTTATTAAAAGTGCGGACTTTCTCTTGTATGACAGGCTGCATGATGGTATAATTTTTTTGAGCAACAAAAATGCTGATTTTTTTGGAAAGTTCCGCAAAACATAAATTGAATTTTGGAGGGAACGCCTATGCCATCCGGCAGAAATTCACTGGGCCCGCGAGGGTTCCTCACGGAAGAAGAAAAAAAGAACATGCCAAAGGTAACGAAAGAGCTGCTGCTGCGCATTTTTTCCTATCTCAAGCCCTACGGCCTGCAGTTTGTTTTCGTTTTTCTGGCCATTACGCTTTCCGCCACGGTGGGGCTTTTCCCCTCCATCATCACGGGGCGCATTGTTGACCAGGCCCTTGTGGGGGAAGACCTTGCCCTGCTCATTCGCCTTTTGCTCATGGCCTTCGGCACGGTTGCCGTCAGCCAGGTGATCGGCTTGCTGGAAAACTACATAAATTCGTGGATTTCACAGCAGATTATCTACGACATGAAAAACCAGATGTACCGCCACCTTCAGTTCATGCCCCATTCCTTTTTCACATCCGAAAAGCAGGGTGACATCATCACCCGCATGAACAGCGATATCAACGGCGTGAGCACCGTCATCAGCGGCACCCTCTCCAGCGTGGTGAGCAACCTTGCCACGGTGGTTACCACCCTTGTGGCCCTGTTCACCATGAGCCCCAAGCTGGCTGTGGTGGGTATTGTCATCATCCCCCTGCTGATTCTGCCCACCAAAAGCGCGGGCAAAAAGAGATATGAGCTGCTGACCGAAAGTCAGGAGAAAAATGACGAGATGAATCAGGTCATCAACGAGACCCTCTCCGTCAGCGGCTCCATGCTTGTAAAAATCTTTACAAGGGAAGAAAAGGAATACCAAAACTTTGAGAAAATCAACAAAGAGGTTACCGCCATCTCCCTCAAGGAAAAGCGCTCCGGCAAATGGTTCGGCGTGGTGATGGGCATGTTCAGCCAGATAGGCCCCCTGCTTATCTACTTTGTGGGCGGTTTGCTGATTATCAAAAAGTATGACACGGCCCTGACTGTAGGTACCGTGACCGCCACCGTGGCCCTTATCAACCGCCTTTACCGCCCCATTGAATCCCTGCTCAACATCGGCGTGGACTTTACCCGCTCCCTTGCCCTGTTCACCCGTATTTTTGATTATTTTGACCGGGAAAACACCATTGTTTCCCCCGAAAACGGGAAGAAGCCCGAGGTGGAAATGGAGCCCATCAATTACGAGCATGTGGTATTCAGCTACGACAGCGAAAAGCCTCTGCTCACCGATGTGAACTTCACCGTGCCCGGCGGAAAGATGTATGCCATTGTGGGACCCTCCGGCTCGGGAAAATCCACCGTGGTGAACCTGATTCCCCGGCTTTACGATGTGCTTGGCGGCAGCGTGAAGATTGCGGGGGTTGATGTGCGCGATTTTGACCTGCCCTATCTGCGCCAGTGCATCGGCGTGGTCACGCAGGAAACGTACTTAATTAATGGCACCATTT
>JAZRWZ010000293.1:0-1478 GCA_045599985.1 Acutalibacteraceae bacterium
ATCAAGGATGAAATCTGGCGCACCGGTGACACCATGTTCTACAAAGGCGGCAAAACCGATTCCGATTACTGCGTATTAAAGTTTACGGCGCTCAAATGCAGGGCTTACAAAGACCTGAAAACCGTTTGGATTGATTTATAAATTTCGGGTACGGGCGGATGAAAAAAGCGTGTCAGCGAAAGAAAAAGGCACGGCAGTTTTATGCCGTGCCAAATTTGTTTGCAAAAGTGTATGACGTTTGTGTCGGTGTTTCCGTCGCTTCAATCAGCCGGAATGTATTACATTCATCCCGATATCATCAATCCCCAAGCAAACCGAAGTACCTGCCGAGCCAATAGGGGAGCAGGAAAATTGTCGGCTCTGCCGCCTCAAGGCCGTTGCCTCCGTCTGCGGCAAACGGGTTGCAGTCGTAACCGTTTACCGGTTTTTCGTCGTACGGAAGGGGAGCCTTAAGCTGACGCACACCACCGTATGGTATGGCATCATCCGTCCATTCAAGCTCACGAAAGCTGTTTTTGACCGGGTAATGAATCAAATCAAGAGGAAGCTCCTCAAGGGATTTTACGGCGCGGTCAAGGTCACAGCACTCATCCGAAAAAGCGCCGAAAAGCACGCTCCAGTAAGGGCATCTTTCAATTCTTTCATAATTCCAGAAATCCTTAAGTCCTGCCAGCAAATAGCGCAGAACGGCGGGATTTTTTTCATACCTGAGAATGGTGAATGTGACATAGGTGCTCAGGTGGTCATCCACATGGCAGCTGAGACCGTCGCGCATTTTGTGCCGTGCACTGTTGATGGCATATTTTTCGTTTTCGATGAAGCTGTAATACAAATCGTCATATTTTCTGTCGTTGGTAACAACAAATGCGGTTTTGAGAACGGTGAGCAGTTCAAGGGAATTGATTCCTCTTTCCCAGCGCCACATATCATCTCTGTTCAGCAGCTCGGGAGACCAGCGCCCCCATGTTGTGGGCAGACCGTCACAGTCGCAGACCGTGTAGTTGTGGGTAATGATGTGGTCGGCCATGGCCTTGATTGTTTTAGCAATCAGTTCTTTTTCTTTTTCATCGGCGGCCAGGTCACGGTAATATGCCAGCCCGAAGAAATGGCCCATGATTTCGTCGCTTGAGGTTTCTCCCAGCCATTCCAGTTCGCCCTTTTCATCCTTCGTCGGGTGCCACTCGGGGTGTCCGTTGCCGTAGCCGGGTTCGCCCGGTCTGCGGTATGCCCTGGCAGGAAAGCCGGGTATTCCCGTTACATCGTGCAGCTTGATTAAGGCTTTAAATGAAGAGCGTGCCTTATTCAGCGCATCTTCCGCACCCGTAACCGCATAACGGCAGGCTTCGCTTACAATGTAGTTTGCCGTCCAAAGGCCGTCGTTATCGGTTATCATGGGTGCTCCGCTTTCCATGTTTCCGGGTTCGGTCAGGGCGCGAGGCACAAAATAACCCTCGCGTTTATGGTATTTGTCGGCAAGC
>JAZRWZ010000294.1:0-4756 GCA_045599985.1 Acutalibacteraceae bacterium
TGAGTCCCATGTAAATTTGAGCAAAATCCTCCCGGATGAGAGGCTCGCCGCCGGTCAGCAGCAAAAATGCCATTCCGCTTTTTACGGCCTGCTCACCTATGGCGATCCATTGGGCAGCCGATAATTCTTCTTCCTTCTTCCGGCTGTTGTCCGAGTGGATGTAGCACATTTTACAGTTGAAATTGCACCTTGAGGTCAGCTCAAAATTCCCAGAGAGGGGCACCCCGAGCCTTCCGGCCTTTTCGTGCAGATAGGTGAGCATTTTCGGCTCCACCGGCGCAGGCAGAAAGCTCTGCTTCATATTTGGCATAACTGTTCCTCCAATAGTGTAACGGCACTTTCATCCGGCCTGCAAAGCAGTTGGTAAACCGGCACCGTTTCGGCAATGCGCCCCGCAATATCCGCCGCCGCGGTAAGCTGAATCACATCCTCGGGGTAATAGGTCAGGTTGCCGAGCACCTGCTTGAATGCGTCAATTGCGCCGAGGCGCACAAGGCTGTTTTCCGCTGCCTTCCCCGGCAGAATAACGGCTTTTACCCCAAGGGATTTGTTCACCGCAATTTTGGACGAGCCGCAAAACGGTATGCCGCAGGCGATGATTCCGTTTTCTTCGGTGCGTATGGCAATGCGGTCACCGTTAATGATTCGCGCCCCTCGGTAACGGTTCCACAGGGCTGCCTGGGTGGATTTTCCCACGCCCTTGTCGCCTGCAAACAACAGGGCTTTTTCGTTGACCTCTATGCAGGAAGCGTGCACGGTTCCTATCCCTTTTTCAAATAAAAGTTGGGTGTAATTCACCGCAAAGGCAACCAGCGAATCCCAAAGCTTTTGCCCGGGCACGACCAGCAGGGTTACGGTATCTCCCTCGGTAATGCGGCAGGCAAATTCTTTTATTCCCTGCGCCGTGGGATAGGATGCAAAATAATACCCCTTGCCGTCTTCTCTGTAATAGGCGCAGGTTTCATCGAAGAAAACGGGATTTCCGTTTTTCAAAGGAAGAGCGGAGTGAAATATTGAAATCTCAATATCGCACTCCGCTTTACTGAATTCTTTACATCTGAAGTTCTCAAACAGATTGCTGTCGTATACGGGAGTGTCACTTATCAGCCTCACATTACAGCCTGCAAAATGATAGTGTTTAGTGTTCATAGTCAATAAACTCCAAAATGCTGTTCTCTTTTGATAAGTGCCTTGAGGAAGCCTGTTTAAGTTCCCCCGCTTTGAGGGAATCAAAGGCGATGCGGTAGGTTATGCCGCAGGTAATGCCGTTATCGACGGTGTTCTTGTAGTAAACATAGATTTTGCCGTCAATATCTTTGCCGGAGATATTTTTGATATTGATGACCTTGTCGTGGACGGTCAGCTCAAAAATATCCTCATGCAGGCTCGGCGCTTCCGTGAACTTTACCTTGTTTTCCACGCTGACGGTTTTTATTTTGGCTTTTTGCGGAAAGCTTTTTCTGTTTTTTTCAAGCATCAGAATGCTTTCGCCTTTTTTCAGCGTTGTGAAGGTAAAGTCAAAGCTCCCGTCTTCGGTAATCACGTGCACATCGGCGTATTGATAGTCATTTTCCGAGTTGTTTTGCACTCTGATGGCTGCAATGTCGCTTACGGCCTCATCGGTTCCGTCCTCAACAAAGGCTCCCGAATAAGAAAACAAGCCGGTGAAGGAAAGGTCCCCGTTTTCATATTTGAACGACTTTTTGACGGGGATTTTAGTTTCCGTCGGCGTGCTCTGCTCCTCCGAAACCGTTGTTTCGGAGGGGGCAGAGCTGCCGGTTTTCTTAACGATAACGATGATGAAGCAAACGCACAGGCAAAGCGCAAGGGCAAGGATGACTGCTTTTTTGCTCTTCCTCATAAAAACAACCTTTTACGAAGTGAAGACGTTGCCGTCACCCAGAGGCACGTGGTAGCAAACCATATCGTACATATCCGGCGTGTCCCAGTAGCAGTCGGTGTTTTGGGTGAAAATGGTTTCACCCCATTCGGGAATCATGACGGGGCAGGAATACTCCGGTGCGGTAGGCGCTTGTGAACAGCCGGAAGCAACATTGGATGACATATTCAGATTTTCCAGTTTTATTACAGGCTTAATGTATTTGTTGCCCATTGTTTACTCCATTCCATGATTTTAATAAAAAACGCAACAATCTTTTTGATGAGCCGGCTGAGGAAGTCGGTAACCTTCTCAATGATGCTCTTGCTGTCGCCGGGTTTGGTGGGCTCGGTAGGTTCGGTGGGCTCGTCGGGTTCAGTGGGCTCATCGGGAATAACGGGCTCATCAGGCTCAACGGGTGTTTCCGCTTCCTCCACGGTGATAACCTCGGTCATCACGGGTGTGCTTGCATTGCCCTTGCTGTCCTTCAGAATTACCTCATAATCAAGCTCACCCGTTTTGTTAACGGTAAACTCGTAGGACCACATCTTGGTTCCGTCGCCCAGGGCTTTGCATTCCGTAAGCTTGATACCGCCCACGGTGACCTCGGTAATATCCATGGGGGTCACAACATTGAGCACTGCGGTGCCGCCCTGCTCAACAATGTTATCATCCCAGCTGACGGAAACGTTCTCCGTATTCACGGGCACCAGCTCCGTCTGAGGCTCCAGTGCATCCTTGAGCAAACCGGCAGCCAGAAGGGGTGTGGAGCGGGCTACCGCCATCTTCAGCGTGCCGCCGTTGTCGGGCTCCTCCTGAGAGTAAGTCCACTTGAAGCCGGTCAGCGCAACCACGGTATCCGAGGTGTTGGCAATCACGATGGGGTACTTCGTCTGGTAAACGCCGTTTTCCAAAGCATCCTTATCCCAAACAACATATCTTGAAAGGGAGCGGTACTGCTCACTGCCGCCGGCAACCGTTACAAAGGTGTTGGCTGTTCCGCCGGCATTGGCACAGAAGAGCTTGGAGGTTCCGCCGGCAACCGTCTTCATGCCCAGCTGCAGGCTTTTGGGTGAAATCTTTCTGCCGGAGATAAGGTTGAATGCGATTGCCTGCCCCTTTGCCAGATAAAGCTCATTGTTGGGGCCGGAGGTCAGGTAGCTGCTGGAAACGGTGATGTCGCCGATATCTTTGTTGGTGAGCTCATCAATACCGTCTATGAACACGATACCCTCGGTAAAGTCATCCTTGCCCATGGATTCGGTGGAATCATAGAAGGATTCGGCATCAATCATAACGTTTCTGATTTCCGTATACTTCGGGATATACTCGTTATCACTGATGTAAGCCTTGCCCACGGTGGAATCGGCCTTCGGCTCGGTGCCTGCGGGGTCATAGATTCGGATGGCATCCACATAAATCTTGTAGGAGCCGCCGCCAAGGCCTTCCAGAAGCTTCATGTCAAAGGATTTTGCGTACTTGGGTGTGATGGTAACATCATAGGTTGCGTAGGGGAGATTGCGGATGCTGATAACGGGCACCTGATACAGGCCGTTATCGCTTTCGGTAACAACCCAGCCGGAGGCGTAGGCGGGTTTGCCCGTGTCTTCAAGGGTGAGGGTCGTACCGTCATCCTCATAGTAGGTGGGTGTGGGCCAGCAAAGCTTGCCGTCAACCTTCTGCACACCCTCCGTGATTTCGGGCGCGTAATACATGGGTGCGCAGGAATCATCTGCGGTTATTGCACCGTCCTCGGTCACATAAACCCGGCCGAAGGTGTAGCCGTAGTAGGTATTTACTACCTTTCTGCTCACGCTCTTGCCCTGATTCTTCACCTCCACCGTTACCGCGCCTGTGTCGCTGTTGGTGGTGGAGAAGAAGTCAAAGCCCGTGCCGCAGAAGGAGAATTCCGCTTTGGGTTCCTTCTTGGCGGATTTTGCATCCACCTCGGTATACCTGGCACTGCCCAGGGAATAGGTGGTTGTGCTGTTGTCGTAGGCGGCGTCACGGCCGTAGTTATTATTGGCATCAAATTCGGGGAAGGAGAATGTGCCGGGTCTGTCCTCTGCCTGGAACACATCCTTGTATTCGCTGCCCGCATCCTTCCACACGTATCCGTCGCCGTCGGTAAAGGTCAGGAAGGAATCCTCGTAGTAGATATTGGCTGCGGGAATCACCGTAACCGTGGAATAAAGAATCTTGCCTTCGGCTGTGGTTACTTCGTAGTAGAAGAGCTCCTCTTTATCCATGAGCATATCGGTGGGGGTGTAGATAATGCACTCACCGTCTGTGCGTGCCTTGCCGTGCAGGAGGGTTAGGGACTCGCCGGGCTTTGCCGTGCTGCCGGCAGTCATGGGGGAGTCGTATGCGGTGTAATGAAGCCGGGCATCCTTATTCATTTCGTCCGAAATGCCGGTTACCGCTCCCGTTGTATTAACAAGCAGGTCATTTTCCAGCACATGAATCTTAACGGGAAGGCCGTAGTCGATTACAACGGCATCCGGCAGAATGCTGAGTTTGAGCATAACACCAAAGGCCACATGGGTGTTGGTGTAATCGTTAATGCCCTGAACCTCGCCGTCCTGATTGTAGGAATAGTTGCCTTCGTAGCAGTAGGTGGTCACGACATCCGCCTCATCATGGATTTCGGCCATGTTTTTGTTGTCGCCGCTTGAGATATAAACGGAATAGGAGGCATCCTTGTTGTAAAGAATGAATCCGTCGGGAATCACATCCGCAGCCGCAACCTGTGCCTCGATATCGCTGCTGGCGTACAGGTTCACAATTTTGGATTGGGGATTGCCTATCAGCACTCTTTCGCTGAAGGGAACAACCATGCCCTCACGGTTTACGGGCTGGCCTTTTTCGTTTACAAGG
>JAZRWZ010000295.1:0-8954 GCA_045599985.1 Acutalibacteraceae bacterium
TTGGCTCTTTTGTAACATTCCACATCCGTCATGCCGCTTTCATCAATTTTGCGCAGCAGCATCTCGGCAAAGCTTTCATCCAGTTCAAATTCTTTACCGTTAAAGAATGCCTCCGCCTTTTGCGCTGCCGGGGCAGGCAGCGGCGCCGACATAGCGCTTTCAAGCAACGGTTGGCAAAGATTTTCCGCGCACTCGTCCGTATCATCTGTGAGAAAGGCTTCTTCCGGCTCCGACTTTTTCGCCTTTTTTCCGAAAAGCCTGCCTTTCGGTGAACTTTCCTTTGAAGCACAGGAAGGCATTGCGGGAAAATTCGAGTACAGATCGGTAACAGACCTTTCTCTGCGTTCCCTCGCCTCAATCTCTTCCACCTCGGCATCGCTGATTCGCCGGGCGATATCGTCATAAATCGGCTGACTGAAAAGAAATACATCCCGGTTGAACAGCGTCAGAATAACCGTCATCTCGTTATCCTGCAAAAAGGCGGTGATTTCATCCACGGCAACACGCAGTGCCTCCCTTTTGGGGTAACCGTAGCTTCCCGCGGAAATCAGCGGGAATGCAACACTCTCGCACTTGCGCTGTGCCGCCGCCTGCAGGGCCGAACGGTAGCAGGAGGCAAGCAATTCCCGCTCTCCCCGGCCGCCGCCCTCCCAAACGGGACCCACGGCATGAATCACATAGCGGCAGGGCAGCCGGTAGCCCGCCGTTACCCGCACCTCCCCCGTGGGGCAGCCGCCCAAGGTGCGGCACTCGGCCAGCAGCCCTTCCCCGGCGGCGCGGTGAATACAGCCGTCCACACCGCCGCCGCCCAACAGGCTGCTGTTGGCGGCATTCACAATGGCATCCACCTGCAGGGTGGTAATATCCGCTCTCATCAACTGAAAAGGCATGGTACACCTCCGTTAAATTCATTTTGCCAGCTGCGCACACGCGCTTTCATTTCATCAATCCCCAAAACGCCGAAAGCAAAGCCCTTGCGCACCAGCTCGGCAGGCAGATACTCGTCATATTTTTCAAAAACGGGCACCTCGTCGGGGTACACCAGCTCCATGGGGTCAAGGGGCTTTTCAATTTCCTCCGCCAGAATGCTGAAAAATTCCTCACGCGATACGCTCATTTTAAATTGCATAAAGTAGGGGCGGGAGGGGTCAAGCGCCTTCAGGCCGAGGCGCCCGGCGCAGCGGATTTTCAAAAACCGCTCCATGGCAAGAAAAGCATAAGTGCCAAGCCACGGGAACAAACACCACATGTTGCCGCCCAAACAGATGAGAGGGTCATTCACCACGCCGGAATGCCGGGCGGTGTGCCGGGCCGACTCCAGACGGCAGGCGGCATTGCGCATCAGGTAGGGGAAAGAGCAATCCTGCTCCAGCACCCGTTTCATCCGCTCCAGCACCTTGGTGTTGATATCGCCGGGGCAATCCCCGAAATAGGCAGGCACCTTGCCCTTCACCTGTTCGCAGTAAACAAGGCGGCGCTTGTGGTCCAGCTCCTCCACAATCCAAACATGGCCCGCAATGGCTATTTTTTCGCCCACGGGAGGAGGCATTACAATGGTGCCCAACTCCTGCGAGCCGCACCGCACGGTGTACTCCTCATTCTCCTGAAAAACGGCGTAAAATTTAAAGTTATTGATGATCCGCTCACCGGCAAGCCCCACAATCAGGCCGCCCTCCTCGGTGCGCTGCAGGTGCTCCGTTTGCAGCAGATGCCGCAAAAGCACCTTGAAATCCTCCTGCGAAATACCGTGGAACGGGGTGAGGGACAGCACTTTGGAGGCAAGCCCTGCCGGGGACATCTCTCCGCTTGAGGCCAAGGTGCTCATGGTCTGGTGGTAGAGCAGGCTGTAGGGCAGTTTTTCAAGCCTTTGGGGCTCCACCCAGCGCTCCTCCACATACAGCTGCACCAGAGCAATGCCCTGAAGCAGCTTCCACGGCACGGTGGTGGGCAGCAGAGCACGGGGCTCGGGCTGCTCCTCCCGCATAACAAACCACATCTCGGGGGGCAAATCCCGCCGGCCCGTGCGGCCCATCCGCTGCAAAAAGGAGGAAACGGTAAAGGGCGCATCAATCTGAAAGGCCCGCTCCAGCCGCCCGATATCAATGCCCAGCTCCAGCGTAGCGGTGGTCACGGTGGTGCAGAACCGGTCATCATCCTTCATCACGGCCTCCGCCGTTTCACGGAAAGAAGCGGAAAGGTTGCCGTGGTGAATCAGGAATCTGTCGGGCTCGTGCTTGGCCTCGCAGTATTGGCGCAGGGTGGTGGTGACCGCCTCGCACTCCTCACGGGAGTTCACGAATACAAGGCACTTTTTGCCCTTTGTATGTTCAAACACATAACCCATTCCCGGGTCCGCGTTCTGCGGCGCTTCATCGGTAACGGCATCGGGAGCCTCGGGAAGCCGGGAGGCCCGCTCCTGCTGCTCCTTCCCCTCCGATGCCTGAGGGCCTGTCACATAAAAATGCTCCATGGAAAGGCGCCACTTGGTGCCCTTGCTCTCGATTCTCGGAATCACGGTGCCCCGCCCGGTGCCCGTGGCAAGGTATTGGCCGGTGGCCTCCAAATCACCGATGGTGGCAGAAAGGCCGATACGCCTGGGGTTCACCCCTGCCAGCTTTGAAAGGCGCTCTATCAGGCACAGGGTCTGCCCGCCTCTGTCACCCCGCATCAGGGAGTGCACCTCATCAATCACCACAAACCGCAAATCCCCGAACAGACGGGCAATGTAGGAGTGCTTGTGCAGCAGCAAAGCCTCCAGTGATTCGGGGGTAATCTGCAAAATACCCGAGGGGTTTTTCAGCATTTTGCTTTTGTGGGAGGCAGCCACATCCCCGTGCCAGTGCCACACGGGAATATCCGCCTCGGCGCACAAATCGTTGAGCCGGGCAAACTGGTCATTTATCAGCGCTTTTAGGGGGCCGATATAAATCGCACCCACAGACCGGGGTCTGTCCTCGGCAAAAAGGGAGAGAATGGGGAAAAAGGCAGCCTCGGTTTTGCCGGAGGCCGTGGAGGCGCAAAGCAGCACATTCTCATCCGTATTGAATATGGCATCCCCTGCCGCCACCTGAATGGCACGCAGGCTTTCCCAACTGTTGCGGTAGATGAAATCCTGCACAAAGGGGGCATAACGGTCAAAAATATTCATTGAATCATTCTCCCACAGTCAGGCAGAATCCGGGCCGTACCCGGCTCCGATTCTGTCGCGCCGAAACCGAAAAAGGGCTTCGGCAAATGTGTTTTCGGCTCAAATTTCAAACTCGGCGAAGTTCTCGTCATCGTTATCGCTGTTTACGGGGGTTTTAGCGTAATCAAAGGCCTCGGAGCCCAGCAGCTCCGCCACCTTGATGTGGGGATTCTGATATACGATATCCAGCAGCTCAATGAAATCGCGAATCACCTCACGGGGGGTGATATTCACATCCGCACCGATGCGGCCGAATTCAATCTGAATAAAGGTTACCAGATCCTGCTGGGTAAGGGTTTGCTCATAATCGAACAGCCCGGCGTGAATCTCGGCCAACTTCTCGGTGAGCACCAGCATCTCCTCCGCCGTAAGCGGCTCCAGACGGATGACGGGGGCCAGCATATCCTTTACCCCCTCGCGGCCGAAGCGGCCCTCCGCCAAACGGGAGCGCAGCGCCTCATAGCTGTAAACCCCGCGGCGGGTATCCTCAATGCACTGGGGTGTGCCGCACATGATGATGCCCAGGTGGGAGGCCTTCCCCTGCAGAGTATCGTTATACATGGTGAGTATTTTTTCGTAGTTGTACTGGCGGGTGATGGCGTTGGGAATCTTATAAATATTCACCAATTCATCCACCATGATCATCAGCCCCGCATACCCCGCCTGCTTCAGGAAGGCGGCAAAAAGCTTCAGGTATTCGTACCAGTCATCGTCGGTGATGATGATATTCACACCCAGCTCGGCGCGGGCCTCGGTTTTGGTGTTATACTCGCCCCGGAACCACTTGACCACCTTGGCCTTGGTTTCATCCTCCCCCTCGGCATAGGCGCGGTAATAGAGAGAGAGCAGACGGGCAAAGTCAAAGCCGTGCACCATTTCGGAGAGTGCGCCCACCACGGCATAGATTTTTTTCTCCACCGCCTTGTTGAAATCGGGGGAATCCGGCGAATACTCCGCCGCCGTTTCGGCCTGCACGCTGCTTATCCATCTGTCCAGAATCAGGGTGAGAGCCCCGCCCTCCGGCCTTGTTTTGGTGGACATATTGCGCACCAGTTCCTTGTAGGTGGCAAGGCCCTGCCCCCGGGTGCCCTGCAAACGGCGTTCGGGGGATAAATCCGCATCCACCACCACAAAGCCCCTGTCCATCACATAGTTGCGGATGGTCTGCAGCAAAAAGCTTTTGCCCGAGCCGTAGCGGCCCACAATAAAGCGGAAGGAAGCGCCGCCGTCGGCAATAATATCCACATCGTGAAGCAATGCTTTGATTTCGGTTTCACGGCCCACGGTAATGTAGGGCAGACCCACCCGGGGCACCACGCCGCCTTTGAGCGAGTTAATAACAACATTGGCAATGCGTTTGGGTATCTTCACGGCAGTAACCTCCTTGCTAATTCCTCCCGGTAATCCTCCACGATTACGGGGTTTTCGTTATCAAATTCCAACACGGTATCGCAAAATTCATCAAACAGCTTTTCGTTGATGCTGTCCGTCACAACGGAGAGCATCTGCCCGGCGCGGCGCAGCAAATCCCCAAAGGGCTTTCCCGTGAGCAGGGCAATCAGCAGCGCCTGTTCGGTTCCGTTCAGCGGCAAATCGCAGGCAGGAGCCGTTTCGGTTTTCTCCGCTTCCGCCGCCTTTTCATCACATACTTCCGGCGTTTCGGGCACGGCATTTTCCGCGGGAGAGGGCAAAACAGGCATTTCCTCTGCCAGGTCGTCCCTTTCCTCCTCGGTGAGCAGACTCTCACGGGTGGTGGCCGCCGCCAGACGGATTCCCGTAAGCTTGCTCAGATCCACTTTGATTTCGGGCCGCTCTGCCCGCCGTTTTTCTTCGTAATATTCCGTCACAACGGTTTTAATCTGCTCATGCAGATAATGGGGATGCTCCGCGCTCCTCAAGGGATAGGGATAATTCTGACTTTGGCGCATCACATAATCAACGGATTTCATCATGATGCCCAGATCGTGGCTTTTGCCGACTTTACCGTAAAAGCCCTCCCGCCACCATTCGCCGCCCCGGCACACATATTTTGTGAGAGGCCCCACCGTGTATTCCCCATCGGGGTGAGGCTGCCGGGGAGCAAACACGGCGCTGACAAACATGTGGTAACGGCTTTTTGCCACGGGGCCGAAATACTTGTCACACAGGGTCTGCCGACGGTTTTTCTTATAGTATTCGGACAAATCACGGAATACCCGGCAGCACACCGCCGCCGTATCTTCGGGATACTGCTTGTAAAAGCGGGATTTCCGAATGTCGTAGGAACTCAGAAGACAAAGGGCCTCAAACATGGGCCCGTCTTCGGAATTTTCATTCCGCAAAAGGGCAAGGGCATTTTCCAATTCACGGTTATTCACACCCTCCAGTTTTTCCATGGGCAAACCGTAATAGACCGCATAATCCGTCAGCCACATCTCCATGTTGCGGTCAAGGGAGGAATCCCCTTTGTAATGCTGCCACAGCGCCTGCAGTTTTTCAAAGCCCTCCGCAGGATTGGCCACACCGATTTGGTTGAGCAGCTCGTAGATGTATACATAAACGAAAGAGAGGGAGGTTTGGGGCCATTCACCGCGGCGCACCCGGGTGCGCCAGTCAAAGTAGCCCCGCAGCTGCCCGTCCGTCATGGCCTGATAGGTGGGAAAATAGCGGAAGAAGGAGCCCCGATAATCGTAGGTATCCTCAAAATCCTCCATCAACTTTGCCTGACGGTAAAAAATCTCCATGGGGCGGTTGAAGATGCTTGTATCTCCCGCTATCTTTTTCATCTCGGCATACTGAGGGGGCATATAGTTATCCATCCGGGAGGCGGGGCGCAGAATGGGCTCATCCCGGTACACGCCCTGAAAACTCTTGCTTTTGTTCAGTTTTTCGTCGCTGAGCACCAAATCAATCAGGGATTGAATATCCATATTTCTCCTCCTCTCCTGCCTTTTTCGCGGGTTTCGTTAATAATCCATTGTAGCAGAAAATTTTGCTGTTTTCAAGATTTTACGGCGAAAAAATCGAACATTTGTGCATTTTTATTGTCAAATCAGCCACTCCGGCCCCCTTGCCGCAGCGATTTTTATTTTCCCGTTTTCTTGACAATCCCGGATTACTGGTGTAAAATTTGCATGTTGCAATGCGAATTGCAAACTCTATGAACGAAACAGTGTGGTGAAATATTTTGGGCAGTACCGATAACCCCAACCCTCGAAGTAGAATGTCAAAACAGAATAGCGCAGGGGAGCTGCCCGAAGTTGTACTCACGGCTTTTCCGGCATAACGCCGGGGCCATGAGCCATGCTCCGTGCCCCTTCTCTGCCGAAAAGGAGGCACAGTATGGATTTTGAAACCGTACTCAAAATTGTGAGCTCACTTCTCGAAAAAGGCGAGATTTCCGCCCTGAGAAGCATGCTTCTTGAAATGAACGTCGTTGACGTAGCCTCGATTATGGAGGAACTTGAGCCGTCCAGACGGCTCAGGCTGTTCCGTATTTTGCCGAAGGACATGTCAGCCGACGTTTTTTCTTATCTTGAATCCGACAGCCAGACGGATCTGGTTCGCATGATTAACGACAACGAGCTTGAAACCCTGCTGGACGAAATGTTTCTGGATGATACCGTTGACTTTCTGGAGGAAGTGCCCGCCAATGTGGTGACCCGCGTGCTTCAGAAGGCCGACCCCGAAACAAGAGCGCTGATCAACCGTTTTTTGCAATACCCCGAATCCTCAGCCGGCAGCATCATGACCATTGAGATGGTGATTCTGCGCAATGACATGACGGCGGCGGAGGCCATTGCCAGCATCCGCAAAAACGGAATTGATAAAGAAACCGTTTACACCTGCTATGTAACCGACGGCAAGCACACTCTGCTTGGCGCCGTGCCCCTGCTTCACCTGCTGCTTTGTGATGAAAACACCCCCGTGAGCGAAATCATGCAGGACGATGCCCAGTTAATCTCCGTCAATACGCTGGACGATCAGGAGCAGGTAGCGGAAATCGTTAAAAAATACGACTTGCTGAGCGTTCCCGTTGTGGATAACGAAAAGCGTCTTGTGGGTATTATCACCGTTGACGACGTTGTGGACGTTATCGAAGAGGAGGCCACCGAGGACTTTGAAAAAATGGCCAAGGTGCAGCACTCCGAAGAGGGCTACCTGAAAACAGGCGTTTTCACCCATGTAAAAAACCGTATCGCGTGGCTGATGATACTGATGGTATCCGCCACCTTTACCGGCAAGCTGATTGACCATTTCGAAGGGATGCTTGCCGCAGTCAGCGGCCTGACCGCCTGCATTCCCATGCTGATGGATACCGGCGGCAACAGCGGAAACCAGGCCTCCACCCTGATTATCCGCGGCCTCGCGCTGGGCGAAGTCAAGCCCGCCGACATTCTGAAAATCATCTGGAAAGAAATCCGCATTGCCGTGCTCTGCGGCCTTATGCTGGGCATTGTCAACATCGGGCGCATGTTCCTGTTCTCCGGTTCCGACAATCTCAGGGTATTCCTTGTGGTTTCCGCCGCCCTGACCTGCGCCGTGATTGTGGCAAAGCTCATCGGCTGCACCCTGCCCATCGGTGCCAAGATGATTCACCTTGACCCCGCCCTGATGGCCGGTCCCATGCTGACCACCGCCGTGGACCTTATTACCCTTGCCATTTACTTTACCCTTGCCAAGGCTTTCCTGATGACGTAAATGCCGCCGACCTTTCACGCAGGCGCATATATATAAGGTATGCGGGGCGGATATGCTCCGTTGGGAAAACACCATATTTCTTCCGTAAAAATAAGCGATGCCTGATTCTCGCAGATGAATCGAGAATCAAGTATCGCTTTTTGCATTTTTATCGGCTCATAATGCCCGGTACTCCTGCCGTTCCGTACTCTGTTACAGAAATTTGCGCAGGTTCATCACCAGTCCGTCCTCCTCCGTTACGGTGCGGGCAGCAAGGTCTTTGGCATTCTGGGATGCGGTGGGGTATTGATTCACATAGCGGCTCAGGGATTTGATGCCCATGCCGCAGCCGTCGGTCATTAAATCCGCCACCTCGCCGCTGTCGGGCTCCCACGCCATTTTTACATTGATTTTGAGCCATGACATACCCTTTGCCATACAATTCGGCTCTTTATCCTCGCAGTCTGCCTCTGTAAGCTGACGGTGTGCCTCCGCCTCCAGTGCCTGATGGTTCTTTTTGCTGTTGCGCAGCAGGTCGCTTAATCCCCCGTCGCGCACATAGGGCATTACCTCATCAATGGAGGCAATGGCCATCTTGATTCCCGCCGAGCATTCCCTGAGCAATTTGGCGGTGTCATCGGTTCCTTTTGACATATTTTACACTCCTTTTTCCGTTTTATTTTTATTTTCCCCTTTGCCTCCTTTCTTATTGAAAAGACGGGTGTTTTATGATAAGGTAAATTCCGGAAGATTTCTGTTTGGGAGGAATACAAATGAACCGCTCTTTTGCCATCGGCGAAAAGGATTTTTTACTGGACGGCAAGCCGTTCCGCATTATTTCGGGTGCCATGCACTACTTCCGTGTGCCCCGTGAATACTGGCGTGACCGCCTGCTCAAATTGAAGGCCTGCGGTTTCAACACCGTGGAGACCTATGTGGCCTGGAATATGCACGAGCCTCAGGAGGGGCAGTTTGATTTTGAGGGCATGCTGGATTTGGAGGCCTACCTCTCCCTGATTCAGGAATTGGGCCTTTGTGCCATTCTGCGCCCCGGCCCCTACATCTGCTCCGAGTGGGAGTTCGGCGGACTGCCCTGGTGGCTGCTGAA
>JAZRWZ010000296.1:0-5277 GCA_045599985.1 Acutalibacteraceae bacterium
CGTGGCATATGCCGCCAAAAGGCAGCCAGCTTTTGAGTGGGCCGTGGCCGGTGTGTTTGCCATGCCCTTAGCCGATAAAAGCGTTGAGATGGTCATGAATGTGTTTGCTCCTTTGGCTGCCGGGGAATACCGCCGGGTGCTGAAGGATGACGGCATTCTGCTGCGCGCCGTGCCCCGTGAACGGCACCTGATGGGGTTAAAGGAAGCCATCTATGACAAGGCCTATGAGAATAAGCCGGAGGACACGGCGCTGGAGGGCTTTACCCTGATGGAGGAAGTCAAAGTTGAGGACACTTTGGTGCTCACCGATAACGCCGATATTCAGGCGCTTTTCATGATGACGCCGTATTACTACAAAACCGGCAGAGCCGATCAGGAAAAATTATTGCACGTTTCCGAACTGAAAACAGAACTTTCTTTTTCCGTATTGATATACCGCAAAAACGGATAACCGTCCGTTAATTCTGCAAAGAGGGTGTTAATGAATGACAAAGCAGGAATTAAAAAAGCTTGTGAAGCAGGCAGCCACACTTGAGTTAACAGATGAGGAGCGGGCCAAATTACCCGGCAGCTTTATTGATTTGCCCTGCGGCAGCACCCATTATGAAATGAAGGGGCAGGGAGAAATCTGCGTTCTCGTGCACGGTTATGCCACTCCTTATTCCATCTATGACAAGGTGTTTGATTCCCTGGTGGCAAACGGTTACCGGGTGATTCGTTATGACCTTATGGGGCGCGGCTTTTCCGAGCGTGTGAAAGCGGATTATACCGCCTCCATGTTTGCCGTGCAGCTGAAAGAGTTAACGCAGGCACTCATCGGGGATGAGCCATTCTATCTGTTCGGCACCTCCATGGGCGGCAGCGTGGTAACGGCCTTTGCCGCCGCTTACCCCGAGCGTGTCAAAAAGATGGTTCTGCTTGCCCCCGCCGGAATGGATTCCTTCCGCCCTCCGTTTTACATGAAGCTTTCCGCCATTCCGTTTCTGGGCGGTTTGATTTTCCGCATTATCGGCAACAAAACCCTGCTGACGAAATGTGCGGGGGAGCTGACCCATGTGAGCGAGGACGAGAAAGATTACTTCATGCGCTTTTTCGCCCACAGCATTCGTTATAAAGACTTTTTGCGCTGCACCTTATCCAGTCTGCGCCACACCATTCTTGCTACCAAAACCGATACCGCAGGCTACATCAAAACGGCTGAAAGCGGCATTCCCGTGCTTTGTCTGTGGGGCACAAACGACAAAACCATGCCCTACTATCAGGCCGAGCGTTTTCGTGAAGTGATGCCCAATGCCAAACTGGTTACCTTTGAGGGCAGCGGTCATGTATTTTTGTTTGACGAAGGGGAACGCACCATGAATGAGGTGCTGCCCTTCCTTGCTCAATGAAAGGAATGCCTATGAAACGGTTTTTAGCCATTATTTCTGTTTGCGTTCTGCTGCTTTCCGTTTTGGCACCTTTGGGTTCGGCGTTGGCCGATTCCTCTCTTACTTTGGACGAATATGCCCAAAAGGTTTCGGCTCTTTGCGAAAAGTATAACGGAAACACCGTGCACGGTATGCGAAAAGCGGCGGCCAACGGCGCAAACAGCAGGTTTTCTTTGTGCCGCTTGATTGTGCATGCCTCCCGCAATGTGCCTGCCAAAGGTGCTTTGGCGGTGATTTCGGGTTACAACAATCTTTGGATTATGCAGTATGCCACCCCCGAACAGACAAAAGAGGCCTGCGACTACTATTCCGGCTGTGATTATGTGGATTGGGTTGAGCCTGATTTACCCGTGAAGAGAAGCGATATTTCGGGGAATACCGCCGAACGCGGCACCCTGAGCTGGGGCAGCCAAACGGTTGGCACCTATGAAGTGCTCAGTTATCTTGAAAAGGCGGATATTTCCCTTCAAAGTGTTTCGGTGGGCGTTGTGGATTCCGGCCTTGATTTGAATCACCCGTTGTTTGAGGGCAGATTAACGGATGACGGTGTTAACCTGAGCGCCTCCGGGGACGAAACGGGTATGAGCGATGACCCGACCTCCCACGGTACCCATGTTGCGGGAATTCTTGCGGATAATACGCCGGATTCCGTAAAACTCAAATCCTACAAAATATTTGATAAAGACGGCAATTCCTCGGAGCTTCTTGCCGCTGCCGCATTGGATATGGCGGTGGAGGATGGCATGAAGGTTGTGAACATGAGCCTTACGGGGGACAGCAACACCCTGTTTGAAGAGGCTATTGAAAACGCTTATGAAAGCGGCGTTACCGTAATCGGTGCCATGGGCAACGAGGGCGAACGGGTTTCTGTTGTTCTGCCCGCCTCCTCGCCCTACGCCATCGGCGTCGGTTCCGTCGGCCGGAAGGGAACGGTTTCCTCTTTCTCAAATTACGGTGATTTTGTGGACCTTGTTGCTCCCGGTGACTCCATCAACAGTGCGGTGGACGGCGGCGGTTACGAAACCAAGCGCGGCACCTCCATGTCCGTCCCTTATGTTTCCGCATCCGCTTGCCTGCTTTTGGGTGTGGATGATTCTCTTTCACCTGCCGAAATCAAAAATCGCCTGAAATCCACTGCCGAATACACTTTGACAAAGCCCATCAATGCGGATTATTACGGTGCGGGCATTGTAAATGCGGCGGAGGCTTTCAACGGCTCCCGTATGGATTCGGTTTTGCCGGATGCACCCGGCGGGGAATACCGTGATTCCTGCTTCATTTCGTTTGATTTAGACGAAGGAGAAGAACTCTACTACACGCTGGACGGTTCCCTGCCCACCTTCGGTTCTTCCAAGTATCAGGCACCGCTCATGATTACGGACAATACCGTGCTGCGCAGTTTCGTGGCCGATTCCACGGGAAAACTGTTCCGCAGTGTCACTTCGACCCTCCGCTACACCGTTTCCGATTCGGGGAGTGAGCCGGAGTTCGAAACGGATGATAATGGCGTGCTTGTTGCCTACCGGGGCGGCGGCACCTCGGTTACCGTGCCCGATTATGTTGACGGGGTTCAGGTCACGGCTGTGGGCCCCCATGCTTTCGCCGGGCAGAATATTAAAAATATCTCCCTGCCGCAGTCGGTTACGAAAATTGACGATTACGCGTTCTATAACTGTATCAATCTTCAAAGCGTTGCAGGCGGTGGAATTACTTTCATCGGCAAGGGCGCATTTCAGGGCTGTGCTTCCCTGAAGGAGCTTCCCCTTGATAATGTGACAACGATTGAGGAAAACGCCTTTAATGCATGCGGATTAAAGGAATACCGTTTTGAAAAACTGATTCGTTGTGATGCTGTTTTCCCCGGCGGTTCAACCGTTGTTTTGCCGAATTCCGTCACGGCTTTGCCGGGGTATTCTTCGGATAATTGCCTCTATTACGGCTATGCCGGTTCTTATGCCGAATCATGGGCAGCGGAGCAAAACGCCGATTTCGTTGCCATGAACGGTGAAAACGCCATTCTTTCCGATGTTATCGGGCAATGGACAGAAGGAGACTCGCCTCTTTGTGTTGATTGTCTCGGGAGCGGCCTGACTTACCAATGGTACGGCTGTTCTTCCGCCGATAAAAAGAATGCCGCCCCCATAAGCGGTGCAAACGCGGCTGCGTTTAATCCTTCGGATTACGATTCTTATCCCTACTACTATTGCGAGATTACCTCCCGCGAAAACGATTCGGTTTTGTTTACCGCCCTGTCTTCTTTGTGTTATCGGTTTGTGCCCGCCGATTACTCGGCTTTGGATGCCGCCTTGGCTTCGGTGCCAAATGATTTGAGTGTTTACACCGAAAAAACCGTGACCCCGCTTCGCCAAATCCTTGACAGCATTGATTACGTACTGGATGCGGCTCATCAGGAGGAGGCGGATGCTCTGGCAGCTCAAATCAATGAGGCGGTAGCGAATCTGCACAGAAAGTTCTTTTTGGTCATCTGGTTTGAGCGGTTCATCGCTTTCTTCCGCAATCTGTTCCAATGATATTGCTTGTTGATTTTGGTCTTTAATTAGGGTATTATGTTTTACATAAATAAGAAGGGAGTTATATCATGAAAAAAATGCGTCGCTTCTCCGCCGTATTGCTTGCCGTCATTATGGTTTGCAATATTGCTGTGCCCGGCTTTGCCGCCGAAAAGCAGGAGGCAGCCTCCGGCACCTACATCATCACCAACCCCTATGCCAATGTGAATTGGGATACTTTCAAGGCTTACAAAACCGCCTTGCACACCCACACCAACGCCAGTGACGGTGACCCCACTTTAAAAGAATCCATTCAGCGCCATGTGGAAACCGGCTACGATATTGTTGCCACCACCGACCACGGCACTCCCAACTACACATGGGAAACACCTTGCCCCAACAACCTGATTCACGGCGCTCTGTCCCTTGTGGGCAAAGCAGAGGGCGATTTGGTTTATCTGGGCAAAGAGGGCACCTTTGATAACGGTGTCAGCTACACTTATTCCACCAACGCTGCCGGGGATGATATGCTGGTTACCGATTCCGGCCGCACCATCATGCGTGTTCCCTTCGGTATCGAGAATAACGCCGTTTCCGTGAATGCTCATGTAAACAGCTTCTTTGTGGATTACCACAACAATTTCGTTACCACTTATGCGGATGCCGTTAAGGGCGTTCAGAAACTGGGCGGTGTCAGCGTTATCAACCACCCCGGCGAATACTCCAAGGCCCGTTACGAGCTGCACTCTGCAGACGCTTACAATACCGATAACATTGCCTATTGGTATTTCGTAAACAAGATTGCTTCTCTTCTTTCCAAAAACGACACCTGCATCGGTGTGGATGTGAACTCCAAGGGCGACGGCAGAACCCGTTTTGACCGTGTGTTCTGGGATGTTCTGCTGCAGCGTTTTGCCGATAACGGTCAGAATGTGTATGCCATCGGCTCCAGCGATGCCCACCAGCTTGGCAAGATTGATACCGGCTTTACCCTTGCTTTGATGCCCGAGCTTTCCAATGCCGCGTTGGAGAAGGCCCTGCGCAGCGGTGAATTCTTTGCCGCCAGCCACTGCATCGGCAACTACGAGGAGCTTGTTGCCATTCAGAACGGCATCAACGAATTCTACGGTCAGACCGAGCTGTATAACACCATCAGCGCCGTAACCGCTGCCATGGAAGACCGTGTTGCCAAAATCGAAAACGGCGAGATGGATGCCGATGAGGATATCGGCATCACCTATGAGGTGCTGGACGGGCAGGGTTATTGTACTGCCGCAACGGAGCCTGCCGTTACCTCCATCGAAGTGGATGATGAGGCCGATACCATTACCGTCAACACC
>JAZRWZ010000297.1:0-3946 GCA_045599985.1 Acutalibacteraceae bacterium
AAAGTGCTCCGTTTCTCCTCAGTTGATTGAGGATATGAAATCCCTGGATACCCTGAAAAAAATCATTGAATACGGCACAAAGAAAGGCGGCGACAAACGCCAGTTTGTGTTTTTGAATGCCGAGAAAAAAGAGGAGGAACGCTCCTTTAATCAGACCTGGCAGGAAATCTGCGGCCTTGGCACCTACTATTACCTCAAGGGGATTGACGGCAAAAAGAAAATCGCCATTCTGGCCGAGAACTCCTATGAGTGGATTGTATCCTACTACTCCACTCTGGTGGGCGGCAACATCAGCGTGCCCATGGATATCAAACTCAGCGATGAAGAAATCGTCAGCCAGCTTGTTCGCTGCGAGTGCGATGCCGTTGTATACACCAAAAAAACTGCCCATTTTGTGGATGCCGTGAAGGCTGCCGAGGGCAACACCGTTACCGAATTCTTCTATATCCCCGATTTCCCCGAATACAAAAAAATCGGCCTTGAGGCCTACAATAACGGCGACACCCGCTGCACCGATGCCGTCGTAAAGCCCGAGGACCTTGCCTGCATTGTTTACACCTCCGGCACCACGGGCCTGAGCAAGGGTGTTATGCTTTCTCACAGCAATGTGGCCTTCGACGTTACCGCCTCCTGCTCCGTTCAGCACGGCGAGCACGCCATCGGCTTTTTGCCCCTGAACCACACCTTCTGCTGGGTAGGCGCTCTGTTCAGCGGTTACCTTCTGGCCGAGTGGGGTTACATCTGCGATTCCTTAAAGGATTTGCAGAAGGATATGCGCACCTACAAGCCCCAGAACTTCTCTGCCGTGCCTCTTGTGGTCAACACCATGTATGACAGAATCTGGAAGACCGCCCGCAAGACCGGCAAGGATCAGGTGCTGAAAAAGGCCCTGAAGGTCAGCAAATTCCTTATGAAGTGCGGCATCGACGTGCGCCGCAAAATCTTTAAAACCGTTATCGACAACATGGGCGGCGAGCTGGAAATGATTATTTGCGGCGGCGCCAACCTTGACCCCAAGTACGAAATCGGTATGTACGATTTCGGTATTCAGATTCTCAACGGCTACGGCATGACCGAGTGCTCTCCCGCCGTTTCCGTCAACCTGCCTTATTGCTTTAAGGTTGGCAGCTGCGGCAAGGCTCTGCCCGGCGTTTCCATTAAAATCGTGAATCCCGATGAATTCGGTGTCGGTGAGCTTTATGTAAAAGGCCCCAACGTTATGCAGGGCTATTACAAGGATCCCGAAGAAACCGCCAAGGCCTTTGACGGCGAATGGCTTCGCACCGGCGACTACTGCCGCATTGATGACGAGGGCTTCCTCTTCTATGTGGGCCGCAAAAAGAACCTGATTATCCTTTCCAACGGCAAAAACGTATCTCCCGAGGAGATTGAGGACAAGCTCTACTGCATCGAGTACGTGCAGGAGGTTCTGGTGTATCAGGAGAATGATAAGATTACCGCAGAGTTCTACCTGAACGAATCCGATTATCCCGATGCCCGCGCCAGACTCAAAGGGGATGTGCGTGCCTTCAATGATTCCATGCCCGCCTTCAAACGCGTAACCGCCACCAAGATTCGTGATGAGGAGTTCCCCAAGACCACCACCATGAAGATTGTGCGCAAAAAGTAATCATCAATAAGAATCACAGCCGCTGTTCGGATTGGCTCCGTTCAGCGGCTGTTTTTTGTGTGTATTCAATTCAGATGGCAGCGTTCGTTCACACAGTCGAACACCACATCACCGTATTTATTGGTTCCTTCCTTATAGAAAAATATTCGTGTTATGCCTGTGTTGGATAATTTGAAATCATAGAACGGCTCAGCATCGCGATAGCCTATGATATAGAAAATAATATAGGTGAGAAAACCTGCGTGGGAAAACAGAGCCAGCTTTTCGCCGCTGTGGAACCGTTCCTTTATCCAATCCATCACGGCACCGGCGCGCATAAACATTTTGCTCTCGTCCTCGCCCTCGTCATTCACAATCAGCTGCCCTTCGGGGTCAAATCCGGGGCAAACGGCGGCATCGGGGTAAATATTCCGTAACGCCGGGAGGCTTTGGCCTTTATACTCGGGCTGCACCCAGATTTCGTTGAGCAGGGGCATGACCTGAACGGTTTTGTTTTGCGGCTGTCTTTTGGCGGTTTCGGCGGCGGTGGCAAAGGCCCGCATCAATCCGCTGGACAAAACCGCATCAAAGGGGGTATCGGCAAGGTAGCGGCCCAACGCTTCGGCCTGGGCAAATCCTTTTTCCGTCAAAAGGGGGTCCTGACTTTCCACAAGGCTTTGAGGGGCAAAGTGTGCTAAGTTGCCTTCACTTTCTCCGTGGCGAATCAGGTCTAATTCAAACAGCAGTTCGGGGGTAACGGGTTCCATATGCATTCCTTCTTTCTGCGGTCATTATACCGAAGGGCGGGGAATAAGTCAAATTTAATGTTGCGCGAAAACCATGCCGGGAGTATAATGCACTTACTAAATAACAGTGCGAGGTACTTCCATGAGGTTTATTTGTGACCAGGATTATCATATTCATTCGAGCCGCTCTTTTTGCTCTCATGATGAAACCCAAACCCCTTTGGCAATCCTGCAGAAGGCAAAGGAGCAGGGGCTCAAAAAAATCTGCCTGACGGACCATTTCTGGGACGAGGCCGTGCCCGGCATTCCCGGTTTGGCGTTGGAGCAGAATTATGCCAATATTTCCGTGAATCTGCCCTTGCCCCGGGATGAGGAAGTGGAATTTCATTTCGGCTGTGAAACCGATATGGATAAACGCTTTGTACTGGGCGTTGCGCCGGAGCATTATGACCGCTTTGATTTCATCATCATCTCCACCACCCACCTGCATCTGCCCGGCTTTACCGTGGATGAGGGGGTGGACGAAAAAGAGCGGGTCCGCCTTTATATCGAACGCTTCAGAGCTGTGCTGAACATGGATTTACCCTTCCGTAAGGTGGGTATTGCCCACCTGACCACCAACCACATCACCCGCGGCAAACAGCTGCCGGGCGGGCTTTACAGCCATCTGGATGTGATTGACGGGGTGAGTGACGAAACCTTCCGTGAGCTTTTCTGCGGTCTGCGCGAAAAGGGCGGCGGGGTGGAAATCAATTTTGATTTGAACTACTACAAAAACGAACGGGATGTGGAGCGTTCCCTGCGGCCTTATCTACTCGCCAAGGAGTGCGGCTGCAAATTCTACATGGGCAGCGATGTTCACAAATTTGCGGGCTTTGAATGGCGTATGCAGAATTTTGAACGGAATGTGGACGCGCTGGGGCTGACGGAGGATGACAAATTCAGACCCTTCGGCTGATATCATTATTTTATTGAGTGAGGTTGCCATGAATCATACCTTCAAAAAGCTTGCGGCGCTGATGCTTGCGGTGTGCCTGCTTACGGCATCGGGCTGCTCCTTTACTCAGTACCTGCCCGGCAGCAGCAAGCTGACCGTGGGCACGGAGGATTTAAGCAATACCTTTAATCCTTTTTATACCGACCGTGAGGAGAACGGTGTGGCCATGGCCCAGCTGTTTGAAAGAATTCAGCGGCAGGGCAACGGCAATAAGCTGCAGAATGTGTGCGGCTCCATCACTTATGAGTATCTTGATAACGGTCAGGTGAAATATACCGTCAGCCTCAACGAGGGTGTGCGGTATTCCGACGGCACTTATGCCACGGTTGACGATATTATTTTTTACTACACGGTGCTGTCCGATGCCAGCTATGACGGCCCCTTCGCTGATTGGATGGATAACGACCTTGTAGGCCTGAAAGCGTTCTATTATGACGATGAACACTACGAAGAAAAACTGGATAATATCGAGGAAACGGTGCTGACAAAGTACTCGAAGGGCACCATTTCCGCCGCGGATGAGATTACCTATCTTGTTGCCACCAACTTAAACGGCAAATATGCGGAGGGTGACGGCAAGGATTGGGGCGCCTA
>JAZRWZ010000298.1:0-11348 GCA_045599985.1 Acutalibacteraceae bacterium
GTTCTCCGTTTTGAAATACGCAAGATATCTGCTGATTATGGCTTTTCTGTTTGCCGTTTTTCTTATCATGTATACCTTTGTGCCCGGCGGAAAGCGCAAAATCCGCAATCAGCTGCCCGGGGCTCTCTTTGCTTCGGCGGCATGGGTCATTTTCTCCGTTGTGTTTTCCGTTTACATCTCATTCTCCGACAAATTCGGTGCCTACGGCGTTATCGGTACCGTTATGGTTGCCATGATGTGGCTGTATTACAGCATTTTCTTCCTGCTTATCGGCGGCTGGCTCAACTGCTTTGTTGCGGAGAAAAGAGAAGCTGCGGCAGAAGCGGAAGAAGAAAAGGAAGACGAACCCTGCGTGGGATAATAAGCCCCGTATCTGACGGTATCAAAAACCAATCCCTGCCTCCGAAAACCGGAAGCAGGGATTTTGTGTTGTTCCGCTGTATTTACTTTACAAATCTGATGTCATAGGTGAATTCGTTCTTTCTGACGGGAGGAATAATTGCCTCCCCGTTGACCCGCACATTTTCCACCGTTACGGTGTTCATGGTGTGGGTTTCGTCGCCGCCCTCAAATACAGCCTCGGGCATGGGCACCTCTTCATCCTTTGTGATAAAGATGTTCTTATAGGTGATGTCGTGCACATGGCCCAGAATCATGTCATCCGACCACACGCCGCAATACATCCAGTTTTTGATGAACGCATCGTGGGCGGGCACATTACCGGGGTCATACACCATATCATCCGATTCCTGATACACATTCACCGTGTCGTATTTTGAATACTCAATCCGGATATCCTCATAACGCACATCGTGGATTTCCGCTCTGTCGCCGCTGTGGATTCTGACAGCACCCTGATCGGTGCGGATGATGTCGCAATTTCTGAAAACGATGTTTCTGTATTCATCGGCCACGGTTTCCGCGCCGATTTCAAGGGCACCGCCCCAGTCACACCACACAACACAGTTCTCAATCAGGTAATTCACAAGGTTCATTTTTTCGGTTTCCTTTTTGGAATCCCGCAAACCCTTGAGCACAATGCCGTCGTCAAAGGTGCGCAGGAAGCAATCCGAAACATGAACATTCTGACTGTTTACAAAGTCAAATCCGTCCGAGTTGTAGCGCCACATGCCAATTACCTTAACGTTATGAAACTCAAGGCCCACACAGTTTACGGAAGTGGCCGTCCACATGCAGGAGTCACGCAGAATGATTCCGTCAACCGTCACATTGGTGCAGCGCGCGAAATTGAGCAGACCGCTGCCCCCTACATCACATTCCCCCGTGGTTCTGGGGTATTTGGAGCCGTCCAGAATTCCTCTGCCGAAGATGCGGATATTGTCGCTGTCTGCACTGTCAAATTCGCCGTATACAAGGGCGTCCGCGCCGATATACACACTCTCACCGCTGTGAAGGTGGAGCTTGCCCACATCAAAAACGCCGTTTTCATATTTATAGGTGGCGTTTTCGGCATCAAATATTTCTTTTTTGTTGGCAAAAATGTGCAGCACATTGTGCCTGCCATCCGCCTCAAAGGTGTATTGGCCCCATTCCTTTATTGTAAAATAAACGGTGTCACCCATCACCTCACAGGAAACGCCCTTGCCGAGGGGGCGCAGGGCGATATCCTCCGGCCTGCGGGCCATTTTCACGCAAACATCAACGGGGGCATCCATGTCAAAGGTGATGAAGGAATCCACCTCCGTCTGCTCAATGGGGCGCTGATGGCCGGGCCACACGGTATTGAAGGGCATTTTAGAAACCCTGCATTTGCGGCATTTTATTGCCTGCCCGTCAACGGTTACGCGGTAATCGGTTTTTTCGCCCCAGTCATCGCAAAATGCGGGAATCACCGGCGGGGAAAGCATGCCCGTTTTTTCAACGGCATCCAACAGAATCTCCGCAATGGCTCTCATGCCTTTATCCGAGGGATGAGCGGCAACGCCCTCATGCTCAAACTCGCCGATTGCCTCATATTCTTTGCTTTGAATGGCCCCAAGGGAAACA
The DNA here is from genome assembly GCA_045599985.1 of Acutalibacteraceae bacterium. GTDB lineage: Bacteria > Bacillota > Clostridia > Oscillospirales > Acutalibacteraceae > CAG-177. The sequence goes on from JAZRWZ010000298.1 coordinate 2,008, forward strand.
TAGTGCACGCCGCACGCCTCGGCGGCAGCCTGCTGAATCCGCTCCAGCCTTTCGTTTTTCCAGAAGTTGGAAACCACAAACACCTCGGCACCTTTGAAAACGCCGATAAGGGAGGAAAAATGCTTTTCAAAATCCTCCGTCTTCTTTTCCGGCACATTTTCGCCAATGCGAAAAACCACCAGATCCGCGTTATAATCCGCCAGAGGGCGAATAGCGTTTATGCTTTTTTCACCGGGTTCAACCTCAAAGCCGGATATGTTCACAGCCTTGAAAATCACGTGCTTGCCCTTGCCTTCAAGCATTTGGCAAAACACATGAACATAGTCGTTTTCAAAGCGGCTTGCCGCCATGCCGAAGTCGTTATCCCAGCCGATTTCGGTCTTTTGCCGGTGCCGTGTTATGCTGTTGCCTAAAAATAATACTTTCATTTTTCAGCCCCCTGCGCATTTTTTCACATCATATCATAGGATGATTATACCGTCAACCGGATAACTTTTTCACATCCGGACACGCCCTTTTTTGTATGCTTCCGTGTTGCAAACAAGTTATACTTTTGCTACAATGCAGTTACAACGGCTTTATCCGAAATCAAGGCGGCTTTTGCCGCGGGAGGGAATCAACATGAGCAGTATCAGCGAATTTTTCCGTTCGATTAACGAGCCGTATGCCGCCGGATTATTTGAGGAGCAGGAGAAAGGGGTATTTTACCGCCATTGCCGCGCCCTTGCCTGCTGGTTTGACGCAGCAGAGCCCCCGGTTTACCAAAGCGGTGAAAAGCTTTACCCCCGGAACCGAAGACTGTTTGAGAAAAACTACGATATGCGCTGCGTAAAGCCCCAATACGCCTGCACCTATGACTGCGACCTCAACAAGCTGGAGAAGATTTGCGCCGCCCACAATGCCGGCGAGGCTTTTGAGGCCATGCGCGATTTTCGCCGATTCAGCAGAAATCCCACAGGCTGGACTCACGGCGCGCCGAACTATGCAAGAATCGTGCGTGAGGGGCTTGACTCCTACCGCGAGCGGATATTGAAAATTCTGCCCGACACCACGGAAAAAGCGGAATTCCGCGACGGTCTGCTCCTTATGCTGGAGGCGATGAAAAACTACTCCCGCCGCTGTGTGGCCTATCTGGAATCCGTCAACGCCGACAGTGAACTGATAGATGCCCTGCGCCGTGTGCCCTTTGAGCCCGCCGCCACCTATTACGAAGGGCTTGTGAGCTGGAATGCGGTATTCTATTTTGACGGCTGCGATAATTTGGGCTGTCTGGATGCCGGTTTGGCTCACCTTTGCCGGGGCGAGGATATGACTGGGGTGATTGCCGAGTTGTTTGCCAATATTGATGCGGTTGATATGTGGTCCTGCACTTTGGGCCCCGTATACAATGATGTTACAAGGCAGGCAATCAAGGCTGTTCACGGCAAAAGAAGGCCCCTGCTTGAACTGAGGGTAACCGAAAACACGCCGGAGGATATCTGGCTGCTTGCCGCCGAGGCACTCTCCACCGGGTGCACCAATCCCTCCTTCTATAACGAAAAAGGGATTCATGATATGCTCCATGACCGATTCCCTTATATCAGCGATGACGAGCTTCTTCGCTTTTGCGGCTGCGGCTGCACCGAAACCAATCTTGAGGGCATCACCCACGCCGGGGGCACCGATGAAGACGTGAATCTGCTGAGGGTGTTTGAAACCTATCTTTACGAATCCCTCGACCAAAAGGAAACCTTTGAGGATTTCTTTGAGGGCATGTGCCGCGCGGCGGAGGAATACACCGACAAACAGCTTGACCGAACCGAGGAGGTTTACCGCAAGCGCACCGTGTGCCTGCCCCACCCCATGCGCACCCTGCTTTTTGATGACTGCATCGGCAAGGCAAAGGATTTCAACAACGGCGGCACAAGATACAGCTGGACCATGAACTCCGAAAGCGGCCTTATCAATGTGATTGACAGCCTTGCCGCCGTAAAGGATATCTATTATGAGAAAAAGCTGTATTCGGCGGAGCAATTCCTCGCGCTGCTCAAAGCGGAAGACGAAGGCTTCTATGCGCAGCTGAAAACCTGCCCCTGCTTTGGCACCGATGACGAAGCGGTGGACCGGATGGGCGCCGAATTTGCCCGCAGGGTATTCAGCGTTTACCGCAACAAAAAGCCCACTCTTGCATTCCTGGACGGCTTCACCCTGACCGAACACCAGTTTTCACGCTATGAGCACTGCGGCGAATGTGTCGGCCCCACCCCCGACGGGCGAAAGGCCGGTCAGCCCACCTGCGATTCCCTTGCCGCCCTTCGCGGCAAAGCGGTAAAGGGCCCCACTGCCATGCTCTGCTCCTCCTCCAAGCTGCCGCAAAACCTTGTTGACGGCATATCCGTAGTGAACCTGACTCTGATGAAAAACGTGTGCCAAAGCGCCGCTCTTTTAAGAGGCATTGTGCTGGGCTATTTCGGCATGGGCGGCATTCAGCTTCAGATTACCGCCACCTCACCGGATGAACTCAAGGATGCCCTGGCCCACCCGGAGCGCCACGAAGACCTGATTGTGAGAGTGGGCGGCTACTCCGAATATTTCCGCAACCTTTCCCCCGCACTCCGGCGTGCCGTGGTGGAACGCAATGTGCACGATTTGGGGTAATTCGGCTCACTTGCCGGATAAAAAGATTATCAAAAACACCAAAGCAGCGCAGTAACCGGAGAAAATACGATTACTGCGCTGCTTTTTTGCAGAGGGTTGATATTTCAAAGTGAATCAGTCATTCCTGTTGGCGATGCTTTCGTTCACATCGGCCACATTGCCCTCAAGGCCAAGGGCCGCCGTCATTTCCTCCGTCTGTTTTTTGCCCAGATTATAAATCAGAAGAAGGCTTACGGCCACCAGAACGGAGCCCACGAGGAACAGCATGATGGTGGTGTTTTTGATATTCATGGCCACCTGTGCAGGCTGATTGGCGCCCAGATTGCCGTCGTAGCCCGCCTTTTCCATCACTACCGCCACAATGGATGCACCCACACCCTGGGCAACCTTTCGGAAGAGGGAATACACCGCATAAACGCTGCCCTCCTCACGAATCCCGGTTTTATACTGCTGGTAGTCGATGCAGTCGGCCACCATGGCCCATGTGATAATGGTGAATATGCCGCTGCCGATATTGATAAGGCCAAAGCCGATAATCCAGAGCACGGGCTGGTCGGGGCGGATATTGACAACATACATCATCACCGAGGCGGCAATGCTGATAAAGAAAGGAACGCCCGCTGCCAGCTTTTTGCCGTATTTTTTGCTCAGCTTTGTACCGAACAGCACGCCCACCACCATGGGGCAGTAGGAAATAATGGTGCCCACGGTAATCAGATCCGCTCTTTGGAAATAGGTCTGGAACACAAGGGAATTGGCCGAAATGGCTGTGGAATTAAAGAATACAATCTGCGCAAAGGAGGCAATACCAAGGCCCAGCAGCGGTCTGTTTTTGAAAAACGCCTTTATGGCCGCGCCGTAAGAGATGCTTTCGGCAGAGGTTACGGGCGCCACCCGCTCGGTGGTCATCTTGTTAAGGCCGAAGAAACAGAAGAACGCCATGATGCCCATCACAATGGCAATGGGGAAGAAACGGCCGCCGAGCAGCTCATTTTGCTTATTGAACACCAGCAAAGGCAGCGCCATGCACATCACCGTGCTGACACCTGCACCCATGCTTCTGTAAACGGAGAGCTGTGTTCTCTCGGTAGGGTTCACGGTGATGGTGGAGCTCATGGCGCCGTAGGGCACATTCACAAGGGTGTAGCACAAATCCCACACCAGATAGGAGCCGATAAAGAGCGCTGTTTTTACGGGGACGGAAGCGTTGGGGAAGGGAAGGAAAAACAGTGCCGCGCTGATAATCAGGCCGTAGGAGCCGATGGTAATCCACGGCTTGAACTTGCTGCCCTTGCCGATTCTTTTCCTGTCAATAACGGAGCCCATGATGGGGTCATTAATGGCATCCCAGATTTTAAGCAAAAATATGCCAAGGCTGTAAATTTTGGGCGGCAGTATCATGTACTGGGTGTAGAACTGATACATATAGTTGGTCATAAGACCAAAGCTGAAATTACAGCCGGTGTCACCGAGGGCATAACCGATTTTATCCCTCATGCCGAATTGTCTTTCCATTTTGTTGCCTCCTGTTCCCTTTATTTTTTCACGGTCTGGAGAAATCCCTGTGCCATGGATGTGATGTTATCGGGAAGTCCCAGCTTGGATGCCGCTTTTAATGCCGTGCCCGCCTTCACGCCCTTAAGGGCTTTCGTGGCAGGGGTAAACAGCAAATTGGCCTTGGAGCCCAGCTGTGTAACCGCAATGCGCTTGATTTCCTCGTTGGCGAGAATCTCCGCAAGGGAATCGTCAAGGGATAAATAGCCGGGTCTGGCCCCTTCATCATCGGAGAACCAGTTTCTCACAAAGGAATGCTCGGATTCGGGCAGAACATATGCCTCATTGGGCGTTTCCACCCCGTTCACCGTTATGCTTTCGCACAGGTCCCCGGCACGGGCCGTAAACACATTGGTGCCGGGCGCTACGGGAACATTCTCAAAAACAAACACGGTATCGCCCTGTTTGGTAAAGGACTGCTCCCCTGCCGTGAGCGTTACCTCGGGAAGGTTGGCATACACCTTCACGGTTGTGGTGCCGATGGGTCTGTCTGCAAATCTGCTGCCGCAAACATGGAGTACCGGCTCCTCCGACCAGGAGGCCTTGTAGAGGTAGAAGGCATCCTTTTTGATTTTTCTGTCATAGGTGACAAGGCCCTTGTTGTTTCTGCCCCTCAGGCCGCCCTCGTTTCGCCTTGCTACACCGAAATCAAAGGTATTCCAAAGGAAGGAGCCCCAAATCCAGTCACGGCTGTTGATGGCCTGCAAATATTTTTCGTGAAACACGCATTGGTACTGCTCGCTGTAATCTCCCTGCTCGGGGTTGTCGTTCTGCCAGCGCAAAACCGCCTCCGCCCCGTATTCCGAAAGGCAGAGCTTTAAATCCGGGCATTTTGCCCTGAAATCGTCAAGCCATTTTTCAATGCCGCTGCAGCTGTCCACATACCACCCAAAATAGTGGTTATAGCCCAGAATATCGGTAATGCGGTTAAGGGCCGAATCCGCCGCCAGCATGGAAACCTGGGCGCAGGTTGTGAGCCTTGTGCTGTCAACGGCCTTGGCCAGCTTTGCCAGTTCCTTCAGGCTGTTTTCAAGGGTGCTGTTATCCTTGGAGGCAATGGTGATTTCGTTCTCGATACCCCAGCAGAAAATGGCGGGGTGGTTGTAGTTCTGTTTAATCAGCTCCAGAAGCTGCTGTTTGGCATTTTTCTGCTTTTTGGCCGAGAAGCGGGAAATCACGGGCACCTCCGCCCACACAAGCAGACCTTTTTCGTCGCACAGGTCATAAAAGAAGCTATCCTGCTGGTAATGGGCAAGGCGCAAAGCGTTTGCCCCCGTTTCCAGTATGATTTCCACATCTTCCCTGTGCTCTTTTTCCGTTATGGCGTTGCCCATGTTCTCTCTGTCCTGATGGCGGCAAAGCCCGTGAAGCTTGATGTGCTCCCCGTTGAGATAAAAGCCCTTATCCGCATCCACACAGTATTCTCTGAACCCGGTGCGAACGGCAATATTATCCGATACCGTGCCGTCGGGCAGCACAAGCTCGGCGGTGAAGGTGTAAAGATAAGGTGATTTTCTGCCCTGCCAAAGGTTGACCTTGCCGCAATCCATCACCCACGCTCCCGCGGCGATATCCCCCTGCAGGGAGGCAACGGTACTGCCGCAGGCATCCGCAAGGGCAAAGCGAACCACGGCACCGGGAACCGGGTTATCTACAAATGCCCGGATTCCGATTTTCCATTCGTCACCGCGTTTAAAGGGCGTAACATACACGCCGTCGGAGGAATAATCGGCGGAGGAAAAGCGGCATTTTCCGCTGATAATCAGGTTCACATTCCGGTAGATTCCGCCCCAGAATGTGAAATCGGCGGAGGAGGGATACACATCGGCCGCATCCCTGTTATCCACCAGAACGGAAAGCTCACAGTCGTTTCTGAGGTATTCGGTAATGTCGAAGCGGAAATGGGAATACCCGCCCCGATGGCTGCCGATAGTATTGCCGTCAATCATAACCGTGCAAAGGGAGTTGACACCCTCAAATTCGAGGATAACGCTTTCGGCATCCGTTTTATCCAGTTTTCTTTTGTAAACATACTGATTGCGGTCATAGCCGTTTGTGCCGTCCTGACCGTCAAACGCGTTCCAGGTGTGGGGCAGCGTAACGGGTAACTGCTCCCCGTTTTTTTCAAAAATCCACCCGTCATTGATGCGCACTTTTTCTCTCATATCGGATTCCCTCCTGCTGTGCTTTATTCCATTATCCCCTTTTTCGGTGTCCGTGTCAACAGCAGACTTTCTCTGAATAAAACTTGATACGGTTTTCATGCAGAATCTGTTTGCTTCCCCGGTGTTTTCGTTGTATAATCAGCACAGACGGCGGGGATGCCTCCGCTCAAAGACGATTCGTAAACCGGCTTTTTTGCCGCGATAGGAGGAAATATGCCAGTTATTTCACATGACCTTACCTGCAAAAAGCATTATAACGTGATTGTGGCCGGCGGCGGTACCGCAGGCTGTGCAGCTGCCGTTCAGGCGGCAAAATGCGGATTGAGCGTGCTGCTGCTTGAAAAGAAGTGCCTGCTGGGCGGCCTTGCCACAGGCGGGCTTGTCAACTTTATGGAGCCCCTTTGTGACGGCCGCGGCAACACCGTGATTCACGGCTTTGCCGAAAAATGGACCAAAGCTCTGCTGGATATCAGCTACGATTCCCTGCCCGAAATCTGGCGGGACGGCAACCCGGAGCACAAAACCGGCCGCCGCTATGCCACCCGTTTTTCCGCAAACACCTTTGCCCTGCTGCTGACCGATGAGCTGCAGGCCAACGGCGTTGACTTTTTGTTTGATTGCAGCGTGACCGATGCGGTTATGGAGGGCAATGTGTGCCGGGGCGTGGTGATTTACGGCAAGGCGGGCTTTGAATATTACGAATGTGATATGCTCATTGATACCACCGGCGACTGCGATGCCCTGCGCCGCGCCGGTGTGCCCACGGTGAGCGGGCAGAACTATTTCATCTATTACGGCCACGCCGTTACCCTTGAAAACTGCAAAAAAGCCGTGGAGGCCAACGACATCGGTCAGGCGCTCTCATGGTTTTACGGCGGCACCGTCAATCTGTTCGGTCACAATCAGCCGGAGGATATACCCCGCTGGTCCGGCCTTTCCCCCGAGGATGTTACCGACTACATCAAGCGTAATCACGCCATCATGTTCCAAAAAATCAAAAACGCGGAAAAGGCCGCCGGGGATGTTGTGGTGCTGCCCGATATGCCCCAGTTCCGCACCACCTGCCACATTGCCGGGGATTACACCTTTACGGAGCAGGATGCCTACCGGCACTTTGACGATTCCGTGTGCCTGATGAATGATTTTGAGCGGAAAGAATACCTTTACGAATTGCCCCTGCGCTGCCTCACCAACCGGAACTATCCAAACATCATCACCGCAGGCAGAAGCGTTTCGTCCGCAGGCTACGGCTGGGACATCACCCGGGTGATTCCCATTGCCATCATCACCGGGCAGGCCGCCGCCGTTGTGTGTGCCAATGTCCTTCGTGATAAAAAGCCGGTGTGGAACTGCGATATCAAAGCGGTGCAGAACGAACTGGAAGCCAATCAGGTTGCCGTTCATTTTTAACTGAACAAGATTACAGAATGACCCTGCCGATGTATCCCCGATACACCGACAGGGTCGTTTTTTGCTGTAATTCTATTTTTATCTTTCGGTGAGGGTGCCCGCCTCGTTGTAATTCCAACGCTCAAAGCCCGCCTGATTGAGGGCTTCGTTATCGTCGGGCAGGGTAAAATCAAACTGCTCCGGATTACGGAAGCCGGGGTCTGCCAAAAGTACATTCTGATATAGGCCAAACTCCTTCATGCCCTTGGCATACACTCTTTCCAGAGGCTTGCAGGAGGAATAGTAATCGTTAAACAGATATTTGCCGTTGGTCAGGTCCCAGCAGATGTTGCCCTCATCCTTAAAGGTGCGGTTCTGCACCTTTGCGTAAATCGGCGTATTATCCGAAAGCAGGATATTACGGCGGAAGGTGAATTCGTTGTGGGCCGATTCATCCTCATACTGCAGGTATCCTGTCTGATTATCACCGTGGCTGAAGCTGGAGCACATCTGCCCCTCGCCGTTGAGAGCGAATATATTATTCTGAATCATGTTGTTTTCGCCGTAGTGCTGATGGAAGCCCTGAGAGCCGCAGTCATACACAAGATTCTTTTCCACCAATATGAACTGGGAGCCCTCGTCAAGGTAGATGCCCCATCCGCCGTAGCCGCCCGCACCGGGGTCTGCCGCCACATTGCGAATCACATTGCCGGAAAGAACCGTTCCCTCCTGCCTGCCGAGGCAGTAGATGCCGCCCATATCCGAGAGCCAGCCCTGACCGATATCGTGAAGATAGTTGTTCTTTACCGTGATATGGTTGGTGACCGAGTAGGTGTAGCCCCATATCCAGCCGATGGAAACGGAGGAATAGTAGCCGTTGCAGATTTCGTTGTTTGAGATATCGCAATTGCGGGCGTGGGTAAGGAACGCGCCGATGGCGGCGTAGAAATAGCGGCCGTAGCCGTTGATGTAATTATCGGTAAAGCGGATTTTTTCGGTGATTTCGGAATCCACATCGGAGTTATAGCCGTTAATAAACACGGCAGAGGCACCGATATCGGTGAAATTGCAGCCCGTAATCTCCGCATCCTTTACCCGGCGAAGCAGCTTGACGGCAGACAGGCCGATGTTGTCAAAATTGCAATAGCGAATCCCTATATTCCGGGAATCCGCAGCCTCAAAAACGGCGCCGGTATCAAACTCCGCCTGAGGGTGCCGCAGGCCGAAATTGGCTAGCCAGTGGCTGTTTGGCACCAGCTCGGGATAGGTGCTGTCCGTATTACAGAAGGTAATGCCCTCAAAGCGGATGCCGCTGCAGCCCTCAAGGGTAACCAATCTGTCCGTTACGGCAATGCTGATGTTCAGGGACTCCTTTGCCTGACCGGGCAGAGGCAGATAATAGATTTTTCCCTCGGCACGGTCATAATACCATTCCCCTGCCTTGTCAAAGGCCTCATACACATTCTCGAAGAAGTATTTGTTATCCTTCTGAACGGAGCCGGACATGGGGGATTCCAGAAGAATTCTGTCCCTTTCCCCGTCATAGCCGCGAAGCTTGGTAAAATCATCAATCCAAAGGTGAAGCACACGCAGGGT
>JAZRWZ010000299.1:0-4515 GCA_045599985.1 Acutalibacteraceae bacterium
GAGGATGTGACCGAAATCATAAACGCGGGGGATGCCGACCGCGAGGGAGAAATCATTGTGCGCCTTTGTGTAGTGCACACGGGCGTAACGGGCAAAACCTTATCCCGCCTATGGCTGCCCGACCAGGCCCCCGAAACCGTGCGGCAGGCCCTGCAGGGCATGAAAAGTGAGGACGAATACCGCAATCTGGCCGATGAGGGATATTCCCGCACCTATATTGACTGGCTTTACGGCGTTAACCTGACCCGCTACGCCACCCTGCGCACCGGCACCCTGCTGCGTGTGGGGCGGGTAATCGTGCCCATCGTAAAGGCCATCTATGACCGTGACAAACAAATCGAGCATTTTGAACCCGAAATCTACTATGCCCTTGTGAGCAAGGCGGAGACCAACGGCGAAGTGGTGGAGCTGGTTTCACAGTACAAATTTCCCAAGGAAAAAGCCGCCACCGCCCAACGGGCCTGCGACAAGCTGAACGCTCAGATTGCCACGGTCAAATCCAAAAAAACATCCAAAACCACCCTGAACCCTCCCAAGCTTTTTTCCCTTTCCAAATTGCAGAATTACCTCGGCAAAAAATACAAGATGAGCATGGACGACTCCCTGCGAATAGTGCAGGATTTATACGAAAAAGGCTACCTCACCTACCCCAGAACCAATTCGGAATATCTGGCAACCGCCGAAAAGGACAAGATAAAAGAAATCGTGGGCAAGGTTGCGGCCTTGGGATATCCCGTAGCCTTTACCGATAAAAAAACCATTTTCGACGACAGCAAAATTGAATCTCATTCCGCCCTTACCCCCACCTACAAGCTGCCCCGGCCGGATGCTTTGAGCGAGCAGGAAAAAACGGTGTATTCCACGGTGCTGCGCCGCTTTGTGGCGGTGTTCTGCAGTGAGCCCTGCCTGGCACAAAAAACGGAGATGGTGGTAGCCGTAGGCGATTGTGAGGATTACACCCTCAAGGGCACCGTCATCACTCAGCCCGGCTGGACGAAATATGACAGCGCCTCCGCCGCCAACGGCAAGCTGCTGCCGAATCTGGAAAAGGGCGACAGGGTGAATATTGATTTTCACCCGGTGGAAAAGCAGACCTCACCCCCCAAGCACTACACCATTGAAACCCTCAACAATTACCTGAAAAATCCTTTTCGGGAGGAAAAGGCAAATGCCGAGGAAAACGCGGATGATGCCGAGGAATACCGCGCCATGTTTGAGGGATTGGAGCTGGGCACCGAGGCCACCCGCACGGGTATTATCGAAAACGCCATCAAAAGCAAATACATTGACCTGAAAAAAGATGTTTATCACATTCTGCCCGACGGGGAATTCCTGATAGAATCCCTTTCCCAAATGGGCATTTCCATGGATAAATACAAAACCTGCGAGCTGGGCAAGGCGTTAAAAAGCGTGTTTCACGGCACCATGACGGTGGAGGAAAGCGTTGCCCTGGCCAAGGATGAGATTCGTGAGGTGTTTGCCGCCCCCGTCAACAGCCCCGACTCCCCCGCCTACACGGGCATGTTCGGTGAAAAAATAGGCACCTGCCCCCTGTGCGGCGGGGATGTGGTGCGCCGCAAAAAGAGTTACAGCTGCGCCGCCTACAAAGAGAAGGGCTGCCCCTTCACCGTGTGGATGACAATGTGCGGGCGCACCCTTTCCGTTCGGGATTGCCGCTCCCTGCTGGAGCAGGGCAAAACCGAAAAGCTGGACGGGTTTCTCTCCAAACAGGGCAAGCCCTTTTCCGCCGCTCTGTGTCTGAAGGACGGCAAGACCGTATTCGATTTCGGCAAAAATCAGTGAAAAATCCCCCTTCCCGGATTGTCGGAAAGGGGGATTCGTGTTTCTCAAGTCTTATTTTACAGTTACAAATACACCTTCACCGGGAGTAAGGGTGACGGTGAAATCGGAGGTGAAGGTTTTGGCCTCCCCTGCCTGATACACGGTGGCCGTTTTTCCGCCCGGCACGGTTACCTTGGCGGCGGCGGTCACATTCTTGTTCAGTTCTTCCATGTTGGCAATGACATAGCCCTTGCCGTCGCCGTCAAAGGTGCCCACAAGCAGGCCGTTTTTGGAGGAGATATTGCCTTTTTCACTCTCCACGGTGCAGTTGAACACGGCGGTCTCGGTGCCGGCAACCTTTCTCTTGTTGAGCAGATAGGTGCTGCGATACTGATAGGAGCCGTACACATCGGCAAAAGCCTTCAGCTCGGCGTTCACGGCCTGAGCCGCATAGTAGGTTTCGGTGGGCTTACCGTCGGAGCCGATCATGTGGGAATCGGAATCCCACCAGCCGTCACGGCCAAACAAGCCGTGAATCACGGCCTTGGTGCCGAAAGCAAGGCTGGCGTAAGCCTGCTGATTGATATCGCTCTTTTCATCGCACCAGCGGGGTCTGCCCTGCTCATCCTCACCCTTGGCATCCGGGGTTTCGCCTGCGGCCTGGGTAATCACCCACAGGTCACGGCCGGTTTCACGGCAGGCCTCGGCCAGCAAATCCAGATTGCGAAGCCAGGAGGTATTGGTCACCTTCACCGTTTCGCCCGCAGCATTCAGCGTGGCGGAATAGGGGTAAATATCCACGCAGATGTAGTCCGTATCAATGGTGTTGATGTAGTCGGAAACATACATTTTGTAGCGCATGGTGCTGTTGGTGAAGGAATCGAAGAACAGGGAGCAGATTTTGGTGAGCAGATTCTCCTCGGGGTATTCGGTGAGCTGCTCGTTATTGGCGTAGGAGGGGAACAGATTCACCAGAGGAAGCAGCTTTTGGGTGTTCGCATAAAATGCGGAGGTGGCATTCTGAATGGGAGCATAGGAGGGAGCGTTGGGCTCGTCAATCAGGTCCACACCCCACAGGGCATCGTAATCCTTCAGGTTCGCGTAATCGTAGTTGACCCAGGTGTCACCGTCGGCCTCGTTCATCACACCGTAGAAGGAGCGCATACCGCTTGCTCCCGCCGCGATGATGCCAACGCCCAGCCGGGAGGCGGTATCCATGTAGGAGTCGGAGATGCCGTTGGTAATCAGGAAATCAATATCCGCATCGGCGGCGTACTGCAGCTCATCCTCACGGCCGTAATAACCGCCGATGAGCAGGGTGTCTTTATCAAACTTATACTCTCTTTGGGTTGCCTTGATGGGGGTGCCATCGGTGTAGTTCACAACTGAAAGGCCGATACCCGTCAGCGCGCAGGCCGCGGCAAGCAGCACAGCAATGATTTTGGACATAAGCGTTACCTCTTTTCTTATTTTTTGTGGAGTCTTCCACTTGCAGTATAGCGAATCCGGTTTAATAAATCAACCGCTTTATTGTGCATCAAATCGCATGGTCCACATTTGCAGGCGCAGTCTGTCCGAAAGGTACCTATCCTCAAAGCTGTCGGCGTGCCGCCATGTACCCTTCAATGAGCAATCCCTGACCTTGGGCAGAATATCCGGGCAGGGCATCTGCTCCCCGGGAACGATTTTCGTCTCCGTTTTGCCGCACAGAATATCCAGTGCCGCCATCATCCAGTCGGCAGGGCCTGCCTCCTTGCCGGCCACCGGGATTTTCGGCGGAATAAAGTCATCCGTGCGGATGGCGGCTGCGCTCTTTCTCATTTCCTCTGCGGTTACGATAAATGCTTCGGGCGAGGGGCAGGGCTTGGAAAGAAAACCGTAAACCTTTCGGCACAGATGCTCCCGCTTTCCGCAAAGCAAATCCGCGCAGGCATAAAAGATGTCACTCAAAGAAAGGGATACGGGCGTTGTGACGGGAAACAGATTTTCGGAAAGCTGTTCCCGGATTTCCGGTAAATCACCGCAGGTGACGGTTCGCGGGGGTTCCTTTGCAATCTCCTTTGCCACATCGGCGTAGGTGACAATGCGAAAGCGGCTGTCCTTCCGAACCATATCAGCAAAAATGCCGAGGTTTTCATAGAATTTTTCCGACGTCTCCCGGGGGCGGCGGTGGCAGACCTTCCATTGGCCGAATTCGTAAAAGTTCTTCTTGTCGTAATTGAGAATATCCCACCACTCGTCAAAAAGGCTTGCGTTGGGGTGGGTATAAACCACGGCTCTTTTCCGCCGGGCCAGCATATCCAATGCTTTTTTCAGCGTTTCACGGTCACCGTCAAAGAAATCGTCCTCGCAGCAGTATGCGTAATCCATGTGGAATATGTTGCAGTAGTGGCTTCCCCTGCCGTCGGCCGGGTCGCAGAAGGTGTCGGCATAAATCGGAACACCCATGTCGGCGTAGGCATACATGGCGGCATAGGATTTGGAATTACCGGGAGGCACGGCGGCATAGACCCGGTCGGTGCCGAAGGCATCCTTTATCAGGCGCAGGGCCTCCGTCTCCTGCCGGATGACCTCATCCCGGGCCGCGCCGAAATCCTCAATATCCGTGTACTCGTTTATCATGGGGTGCAGGGTGTGGCCGTAGGTATGCAGGTCAATTTCGTGGTGGCGCAGTGCTTCCGTTACATCGGTGCGCCCCCAGTTTTGAAGCTGCTTTGCCAGAAGCCCCACAAC
>JAZRWZ010000300.1:0-1977 GCA_045599985.1 Acutalibacteraceae bacterium
TCTGCCCTTTTTTGCCTTATCTATACCCGTCACAAACCCCATTGTTTTTTGAGGGCTTCGTGATTGACAAAAGAACAAATGGGGATTACAATAAATTCGTATTATTTTTGAAACGGAGTGACAAACCATGGCTATCAAAAAGTTAAAGTATTTCGCAGGCGGTCAATGGATTGAATCCAAAACCGACAAGTACATGGATGTTTACAACCCCAGCACCGGCGAAGTGCAGGCACAAACCCCCTGCTGCACCACCGAAGAGGTGAACTACGCTGTTGCCTGTGCCAAAAAGGCTTTCCCTGCCTGGGCAGATACCCCTGTTATGAAGAGAGTGCAGATTCTGTACCGCTTCCGTGAGCTGCTCAACGAGCACATGGATGAACTCACCGAGCTGGTAGCCCGCGAGCACGGCAAGGTATGGGCAGAGGCCAAGGGCGATATCCTTAAGGTGAAAGAGCCCCTTGAGCTGGCCTGCGGCGCCCCCTCCCTGCTGATGGGTGAGAGCATGCGCGACACCTCCTCCGGCTTTGATACCGTATCCTACCGGGAGCCTTTGGGCGTATTCGCCGGTATTATTCCCTTCAACTTCCCCGGCATGATTCCCATGGGCTGGATGACCCCCATCTGCATTGCCTGCGGCAACACCATCGTTCTGAAAGCCGCCTCCATGACTCCCATGACCGCCATGCGTCTGGCAGAGCTGTGGCAGGAAGCCGGCCTTCCCGACGGCGTTGTCAATATTGTTACCTGCTCCCGCAACGAGGCCAACATTCTGCTTGAGCATCCCGATGTAAAGGGTGTATCCTTCGTGGGCACCACCAATGTAGGCCTTCATATCTATTCCACCGCCGCCGCCAACGGCAAGCGCGTGCAGTGCCTTTGCGAGGCCAAGAACCACGCCCTTGTGCTGGAGGATGCCGCTCTGGAAAGAACCGCCCGCGGTATCATCAACTCCTCCTTCGGCTGCGCCGGTGAGCGCTGCATGGCTCTGCCCGTTGTGGTAGCGCAGGAGAGCATTGCCGACAAGCTGGTGGCTCTGATTGTAAAATACGCCAAGGAGCTCAAACTCGGCCCCGCCTATGACCGGGAATCCAAACTGGGTCCCGTGGTCAGCGCCGCCCACAAGGCCAAGGTCATCGGCTGGATCAACAAGGGCATCGAAGAGGGCGCCGAACTGGTGCTTGACGGCCGCGATGCCGTTGTGCCCGGCTACGAAAACGGCTTCTACATCGGGCCCACCATTCTGGACCATGTAACCGACGAAATGACCGTGGGCACCAAAGAGATTTTCGGGCCCGTGCTTTGCATCAAGCGTGTCAAGGACTTTGAAGAAGGTCTTGCCGTTATGAACAACAAACCCTTCGCCAACGGCTCCGTCATCTATACCCAAAGCGGTTACTATGCCCGTGAATTCGCCAAGAGAACCGACGGCGGCATGGTAGGCGTTAACGTGGGCATTCCCGTGCCCGTGGGCATCTTCCCCTTCAACGGTCACAAGCTCTCCTTCTTCGGTGACCTGCACACTCTGGGCAAAGACGGCTTCCGTTTTTATACTGAGAACAAGACCGTAACCACCAAGTGGTTTGACGAAGAGGAAAAGAAGGCCAAAGAGGTGGATACCTGGGAAGGCTCCGTAGGCGGCGACCAGAAGTAATTCTTTGCCTTAATCACTTTTTCCGATTTCTTCAATAAACAGCAAAAAAGCGATGTTTAACCGATTCAAAGTTAAACATCGCTTTTCTTTTTTATGCGGTCAAAAACCGTTTTTTGCAGGATATGCTTTACGCTGCAGGCATCAACATGGGAATCGCTTCGGGCTCTGCGGCCTTTTTCAGGGGGACGGAGAAGGTGTACTTGGCATCGCTGAAGTATTCACCCGTCAGGAAGTTGCGGCCCAGAATGGTGACCTTGCCGTCATAAACGGCGATTTCAAAGCCCGTGGCACGGTAACCGATACCGAAGCGGTTGGTCTTGCCGAAG
>JAZRWZ010000301.1:0-1467 GCA_045599985.1 Acutalibacteraceae bacterium
ATACCGGCAGCAATACCGGCAAGGTAACGGCCTTCGTAAATGGAGGCAAAAGCGTTGTGGTAGTTGTCAAGGCCCTCGGTGTGAGCCATGGTGCCGGTGGCGTGGCAGAACTGCACATCGGGGAACTCCTTGGCAGCCTGAATCATGTACTGCTCGTGACCGAAGCTGTCGGCAAACACAACATTGCAGCCGCTGTCAGCGAAATCGGCGGCAGCCTCATAGCACTCACTGCTTTCGGGGATGTTGGTCTTGGACACGAACTCAACGCCCATCTCTGCACAGGCGGCCTTGGCGGCAGTGATGAAGTTCTTGTCATAGGTGGAGTTTTCGTCGTGAAGGAAGATGAAGCCTACTTTGATAGTTTCCTTTGCGGTGTCATCACCGGCGGGCTTGTCGGTGTTAGCACCGCAAGCGGCAAGGGCGAAAACAAGAGAGAGAGCCAAAACGATTGCCAAAATCTTTTTCATTACTGTTTCCTCCTAATAGAATTTTTTATGCAAAAAAATATGGCCTGAAATCAGCGGCAGAAAGTTACTTTTCCGCCTTCGAGGGACTCAATCATGGCGAGGGATTCCACACGGATGCCCTCGGCGCGAATCAGATCGCCGCCCCCCTGAAAATGCTTTTCAACGGCAATGCCCGCGCCCACAAGCGCGGCACCGGCCTGGTTCACCAGTTCAATCATGCCGTTGAGGGCTTCGCCCTTTGCCAGAAAGTCATCTATCAGCAGCACTCTGTCCGAAGGGTTCAGATACTCCTTGGAGCAAACCACATCGTAAACCTTGCCGTGGGTGTAGGATTTCACCTTGGCGTGGTATACATCGGTGGAAATGTTGCTGGACTGACTTTTCTTGACAAACAGCACGGGAACATGAAAATGCAGGGCCGCCACACTGGCAATGGCAATGCCGGAGGCTTCGATGGTCATAATCTTGTTGACTCCGCTGTCACCGAACAAACGGTAGAACTCTTTGCCCATTTCATTCAGCAGACCCACATCGATCTGGTGGTTAAGAAAGTTGTCGATTTTAAGAACATTGCCGGGAAATACCCTTCCGTCACGGGCAATTCTTTCTTCCAAAAGCTGCATTGTTCATCACTCCCGAGGCAATAAGCCGAAATACAAATCTACTATACACTATCCCTTTGCAATTTTCAAGTAATATCTACTTATATCTATTAAAAATTACACATTGCGTGAGGGCGGTTCTTTGTATATTTTTCTCAAGGGAACACCCCTGCCGAAGGCCCCTCCTCTCCGCGTTCATCCGTCCTCCCGCAAGCGGAGCAAAGGCCGCTGTGCAGGCGGGAAAAAATGTAGAAATGGCTCTTGATTTTTCAAAACACATGGGGTATAATAGCGTCACTTCATTTGCATATGCCGGTGTGATGGAATTGGCAGACGTGCTGGACTCAAAATCCAGTGGTAGCGATACCGTATCGGTTCGACCCCGATCACCGGCACCA
>JAZRWZ010000302.1:0-1370 GCA_045599985.1 Acutalibacteraceae bacterium
GCCAAAACTGCTTGCACCTTAAAATGCCGAGATTTGCGTGCAGTCGGGTGTTTCTTCGCCGCAGGAATACTGCCGTATTTCAAGGCGAAAAACGCCCGAATGTGCGTGAAGATCGCTTTTTAAGGCATATTGTGTTCAAATCCCTTTTGCCTTCACCGGCAGAGGGCGAAATGAGCCGTCCGCTTATTTCTCCTCTTTACCCAGAACAATATCCACAACCTCGGCTTTCGTATCCACCTGAGAGAAGAAGAACTGCTCCCTCTCCTTGTTGTTGATAACGGTCACGGGTTTTATCTGGTTGAGCACAACGCCCTTACCTGCCAGATATTTGTTGAAGTTGACATAGGCGCCCTCTTTGAGGAAAAGCACCTCGGGCTTGCCCAGCATGCCCCAGCGGCGATACTTGTAATATTTCTCATTGATATCGTCCATGGCGCCGTCCAAAGCGGTAATCAACTTCTGGCGGGTCTCCTCATCGGGTATGCCGCCCCTGATTTCGCACAGCATGGTGTAGCGGGGCGGTTTGGTGGTGAAATCGGGATAAAAACTGAAGCCCTGATACTCCACGCCCACCTCCTTGGCAATGCGCTGTGCGGCGGCATCAATCATGTCGGTGGTGGTCTTTTCGTTGGCCACGTTCATGGAAAGGTTCTGGCGGAACATCAGCATGACCTCGGGGGTGTTGTTATGCATCCGGGTCACCTTTACCACATCCTCCATCTTGTAGCGGTACAGTCCGGAGAAGTTGGAAACCACCATTTCGTAATATTTGCCCACCTCAAGCTGATTTATCAGCAGAGGCTTAACATTATCGTTGGCCTTTTCTTCATCCTCCCCCAAAGGCAGGAACTCAAAGAAAACGGTGTAGGGAGTGAGCACATAATCATCGGCATCCAGCTCGGTGGGGGTGGCGAAGAAGCCCTCCGCCGCCGCATAGCCCATGTTGTGGATGGGCACATCGGGGCCGATATTTTTGCGCAGCTTTTCCACATAAACGGAAAGGTTGGAGCCCATCATGCCGTAAGCCCACTGCAGGCGGGGCCAGATGCGGGGAGCAATGGGGTCATCAAAGCCCTTTTCAAACTCGCGGCGCAGCTCGGCAGCTCTCCGAGGATTGGGCTTGAGCTTCTTTTCATATTTTTCGCGGATGGCATCGGTGCAGTCGATGTTGGGGTTGATGATACCCTTTTCGATATCGTCACACAGCATCTCCCAGTTTTCTTCCAGATAGTCAAACATCTGGGTCAGCAGGGTAACCACGATGGAGCCCAGGTAGCTGACCTTTTTGTTTTCCAGGCAGAAGCGCAGATGAAGGTAAGAGGTATCCAGCTTATCCTCCAGACTGGGGAACAGCAGAGGAAGAGGAGAGG
>JAZRWZ010000303.1:0-1654 GCA_045599985.1 Acutalibacteraceae bacterium
ATACCGATGTTTTCAGCAGCCAGCTTGTACGGCTTATGGATGCAGCCTATTCCAACGATACGGGCATCAGAGAACTGATCGCCAAAACCGTTTCCACTTATAAACCCATCAGCACCGAAGAAAAGGCATAAAAGCCTGTTCCCGCCGTGTGTCGGTGACAGTATCGGCGCACAGATTTCTAAACAAAAAAACATTAAGATTCCTATGAAACAGAGGGAGTAAATATCATGTTCACGGATTTATACGAAAAGATTGTTAACGGAGAAGAAAAACTGAGCCTTGTGGGCCTTGGCTATGTGGGCATGCCCATTGCCGTTGCCTTTGCCAAAAAAATCAAGGTAATCGGCTACGACCTCAACTCCAAAAAGATTGAACTCTACAAGAACGGCATTGACCCCACCAACGAAGTTGGCAATGAGGCCATCCGCACCACCGCCGTTGAATTTACCGATGATGAAACCAAGCTTCGCGAGGCTAAATTCCACATTGTTGCCGTACCCACCCCCGTGAACGATGACCACACCCCCGACCTCACTCCCGTGGAAGGTGCCAGCCGCATTCTGGGCAGAAACCTCACCAAGGGCAGCGTGGTTGTATTTGAATCCACGGTTTACCCCGGCGTTACCGAGGACGTGTGTGTGCCCATTCTTGAAAAAGAGAGCGGCCTTGTCTGCGGCGTGGATTTCAAAATCGGCTATTCCCCCGAGCGCATCAACCCCGGCGACAAAGTTCACCGTCTGGAAACCATTACCAAAATCGTATCCGGTATGGATGCCGAAACTCTGGACTGCGTAGCCAAGGTGTATGAGCTTGTGGTAGAGGCCGGTGTGCACCGTGCCGAAAGCATCAAGGTTGCGGAAGCGGCCAAGGTTATCGAAAACAGCCAGCGCGATATCAACATCGCCTTCATGAACGAGCTTTCCATCATCTTCAATAAGATGGGAATCGACACTCAGTCCGTGTTGAGAGCTGCCGGCACCAAGTGGAACTTTCTGAAATTCCAGCCCGGTCTTGTGGGCGGCCACTGCATCGGCGTGGACCCCTACTACCTCACCTACAAAGCCGAAATGCTGGGCTACCACAGTCAGGTCATTCTTGCCGGCCGCCGAATCAACGATGACATGGGCAAGTATGTTGCCGAAAACTGCGTGAAAAAGCTGATTGCCGCCGATAAAGCCGTGCGTGGTGCCAAGGTTGCCGTGTTGGGCTTCACCTTCAAAGAAAACTGCCCCGACACCAGAAACACCAGAGTAATTGATATCATCAATGAATTGCGTGAGTACGGGATTGAGCCCGTTGTGGCCGACCCTGCCGCCGATGCCGCCGAGGCCAGACACCTTTACGGCATTGAGTTCACGGATGTTGCCGCCATCAAGGATATGGATGCGGTGATTGTGGCCGTTGCTCACACGCAGTTCAAAGAATATGACATGGAAAAACTCGCCGCACTTTACGGCGCCGGCAAAAAAGTATTGTTAGACATCAAGGGTCTTCTTGACAGAAAAGCATTTGAAGACGCCGGTTGGATGTATTGGAGGCTGTGATATGGGATACAGTAACTTAAAATTCCCCGAAAACGCAAAGTTTCTTGTAACGGGCGGTGCCGGATTTATCGGCTAAGTCGGATCGTAGCCATGTCGTTCTGTGAGCCAAG
>JAZRWZ010000304.1:0-3263 GCA_045599985.1 Acutalibacteraceae bacterium
GGAAAATGAAGGAAAAAGCAGGGGAAAACACGGCAAAAATGAAAGAGATTGCAACATTTGCTTGCAAAAGTATGATAAATCGTGTAAAATAAATCGGTATGTGTGAGAAACCATTTGTATTCATCTGACAAAAGAGGTTACTATGAGCAAGAGTGTTCAAACCAGAATCGACGAGGCGTATCCCCACCTTTCCAAGGGGCACAGACGCATAGCCGATTTTATTCGCGGCAACTACGAAAAGGCCGCTTTTATGACCGCCGCCAAGCTGGGCAGCACCACAGGCGTGAGCGAATCCACCGTGGTGCGCTTTGCCTCCAATCTGGGCTATGACGGCTACCCCGAATTGCAGAAATGTTTGCAGGAAACGGTAAAAAGTCACCTGACCAGCGTGCAGCGTATGGAGGTGGCGGCCAGCCGCTTTGCCGGTGCCGATATGCTGGACAAGGCGCTGACGGCGGATATCGAGATGATTAAATCCACCCGCGAAACCGTATCCCGCGAGGCTTTTTCCAAGAGTGTGGAGGCCATCAACAGAGCCGAAAAAATCTATGTGCTGGGTGTACGCTCCGCCGCTTCTCTGGCAAGTTTTGCCGCTTTTTACCTGAATTTTGTATATGACAACGTGGTGCTGGTGGATACCTCCAGCTCCAGCGAAATATTTGAGCAGATGTACCGCATAGGGGAAAGAGATGTGTGCATTGCCATCAGCTTCCCCCGTTACTCCAACCAGACCCTCTCCGCTCTTCGCTTTGCCGCAGGGCGGGGTGCGGTGATTATCTCCGTTACCGACGGCGAGAGTTCACCCATTGCGGAGTATGCCACCTATCTTCTTACCGCCCGCAGCAGCATGGTGAGCTTTGTGGATTCCCTTGTGGCACCCCTCAGCCTTATCAACGCCCTGATTGCCGGGGCCGCCGCGGAGCGCAGCGAGCAGGTGGTTTCCAACCTGCGCACACTGGAGGAGATATGGGACGAGTACCGCGTGTACCGGAAGAATGACGGGGAGGAGCCCCGATGAAATCCGATGTTATCGTGATTGGCGGGGGAGCAGCCGGGCTGATGGCTGCGGGTGCCGCCGGTGAAGCGGGTGCAGCCGTAACGGTTCTGGAGCGCAATGACCGCCCCGCCCGCAAGGTGATGATTACGGGCAAGGGCCGCTGTAATGTGACCAACGCCTGCGATTCCCTCAACGAACTGATTGCCAACGTGCCCGTGAACGGACGCTTTTTATACGGCGCTTTTTCACGCTTTATGCCTGCCGATACCATGGCCTTTTTTGAGGGCAGGGGTGTGCCGCTTAAAACCGAGCGGGGCAGACGGGTGTTTCCCGTTTCCGACAAGGCCGTGGATATTGCGGATGCTTTGCAGGGCTACGCTGTCGCCCGGGGCGGGGAGATTATCCGCTGCCGTGCCCGGGAGCTGATGATTGAAAACGGTGCCGTAAAAGGCGTAATTGCCGAGGATGGCCAACGCTTTGAGGCCGACCGGGTCATTATTGCCACGGGCGGTGCCAGTTACCCCCACACAGGTTCCACCGGGGACGGCTACGCCATGGCGAAGCAGGCCGGTCACACGGTGACTGCCATCAAGCCCTCCCTTGTGCCCCTGGAATGCCACGAGGGCTTTTGCAGTGAACTGATGGGGTTATCCCTGCGCAATGTTTCCCTGCGTGTGTTTGATACCATGGCCGGGAATAAAGAGATATACCGGGATTTCGGCGAAATGCTGTTTACTCATTTCGGCGTGTCCGGGCCCATGATTCTGAGCGCCGCTTCCCATATGCGCCAAATGGAGCGGGGACGCTATAAAATCAGTATTGATTTAAAGCCCGCTTTGACCGAGGAGCAGCTGGATGCCCGGGTGCTGCGGGATTTCGGCGAAAACGTGAACCGCAATTTCATCAACGCCCTGAACGGCCTGCTGCCCAAAAAACTGGTGCCCGTGGTGGTGAAACGCTGCCGCATTCCCCTTTCCACTAAAGTCAATCAGATTACCAAAGAGCAGCGGCGCACACTGGTGGAATTACTCAAGAATTTTACCGTTACCGTAACGGATTACCGCCCTATTGAGGAGGCCATTGTTACCTCCGGCGGGGTAGCCGTGAGCGAGGTGGACCCCAAAACCATGGAGTCCAAGTTGGTGAAAGGCCTTTATTTTGCAGGCGAGGTGCTGGATGTGGATGCATACACCGGCGGCTTTAATCTGCAAATTGCCTTTTCCACCGGCAGAATGGCCGGCCTGAGCGCGGCGGAAGAATTATAAACAGGAGGTTCCTTTATGGCGAAAATCATCAATGTTGCCATTGACGGCCCTGCTGGTGCAGGCAAAAGCACGGCCTCACGCCGTGCGGCAAAGGAATTGGGATTTATCTATGTGGATACCGGTGCACTCTACCGTGCCGTGGGCGTGAACGCCCTGCGCCTTGGGGTGGATACCAAGGATAAAGAGGCGGTTGCCGCCACTTTGGACAAAGCACAGGTTTCCCTTGTGTTTGAAAACGGCGAGCAGAAGGTGCTGCTCAACGGCGAGGATGTTTCCGTGGCCATCCGCACACCCGCTGCCTCCATGGCGGCCTCCGATGTGTCGGCTGTGCCCGCCGTGCGCGCGTTTCTGTTCGATTTGCAGCGGGATATTGCCAAAAAGAACAGCTGCCTGATGGACGGGCGTGATATCGGCACCGTGGTGCTGCCCGATGCGGGAGTAAAAATCTTTTTGACCGCTTCCCCCGAGGAGCGTGCCCGCCGCCGCTGCCTTGAATTGGAAGAAAAAGGAACACCTCAGAAATATGAAGATGTGCTGGCGGAAATCAATCAGCGAGATTACAACGATTCCCACCGCGAAATCGCGCCCCTGAAGCCTGCCGGGGATGCCGTGCTGCTGGACAGCTCCCACCTTGATCTGGACGGGGTTGTGGCGCGTATTGTGGAAATTGTGAGTGAAAATAAGGAGATAGAGTCATGAGCAAAGGTAAGGAAAAAAAGATACATTTTGATTTTGAGAAGAAAGGGGACAACAAAACCTACACGAAGCTGATTCCCTATGCCCATATCATCCGCGATATGCGCTTTAAAGACATTCACTATTTCGGCCTTGAGAACATTCCCAAGGAGGGCGGCTTCATCATTGCCTGCAACCACATCAACTTTTTTGACCCCGGCCACATCACGATTGCTGCCCACGATGCGGTGCAAAGGCCTGTGCACTGCATGTGCAAAAGCGACCCCTTCGAGAATGCGTTCTGGGCCAAAATCCTGACCGCCGCC
>JAZRWZ010000305.1:0-4676 GCA_045599985.1 Acutalibacteraceae bacterium
TCTGCAACTGCTTCAAAGCAGAGCCAACCGCCGCTTTCGTGGCGGGCAATTACTTTTAATCCGGCGGCGGCAAAGCCTGCCAGCACCTCGTCCTCACGGGGCAGAATAATGCCGGAGGTAATAAACACGGCGCCGGGATTCATAAACGCCTTTACATCAGCGGAAAGCTTAATCACAATATCCGCCACAATATTGGCCACAACGATGTCATATTTGCCGCTGACCTTATCGGTCAGGTTCCCCTGCAGGTAGCTGAAACGGCTTTCGTCAATACCGTTGCCCAAAGCGTTTTCCACGGCGGTTTTCACCGCAAGGGCATCAATATCCACGCCCACGGCGCTCTCGGCACCAAGCAGCAGGGAAGCCACGGAAAGAATACCGCTGCCGCAGCCCACATCCAGCACGGTTTTGCCGGCGCTCACATATTTTTCAAGGGTTGTCAGGCAAAGGCGGGTGGTGTCATGGGTGCCGGAGCCGAAGGCAAGGCCCGGCTCAAGGTTCAGCACAATGCGGTCCCCCGCTTCAAATTCATCCTCCCACACGGGGCGAATCAGCAGTTTTTCGCCAATGGGCATGGGCTTGAAATACTTTTTCCAGTTATTCTCCCAATCCGCATTTTTGCATTGGCTTTCATCAATGGAAAAAGGAATTCCCTCTGCCGTAAAGCGTTCCTCCAAAAAAGCAATGGCCTCGGCGGGCTTTTCCTCGGGAGAAATATAGATGTGCACCACGGCTTTGGTTCTGTCCTTTGCCAGCAAATCTTCATCAATCAAATCAATGTGGGCAATCTCCAGTGCCTCCTGCTCCAGGGTGCTGTAATCCTCAATATAGATACCGTAGGGCACCACCATGTTGGCGATGCTGCCGGCCAAATCCGCATCGGCGGCGTTTACGTTGATTTTGATTTCGGTCCAGTCGCTCATTGGGCATCCTCCTCATCCATCAGGTTCGGGCGGTTTTCGCCGCCCCGGTTATGGCGAAACAGCTTGCGGTTATCCAGCGCCCACTGGCGGGAGGTAAACTCCCCTTCATCAATCGCTTCAATGCTTTTTGTCATTTCAAACATACGGGCATCCATCAGGTCAAGCTCACTGAGGATTTCCGCCTCGGGGAACATGGGGAACTGTGCGGCCCCGAATTCGGGCTCACCGTGGTGAGAAATGAGCATATGCTCCACCAATGTGAGGGTATCGTCCCCGATTCCGTTGGCACGGCCGATGCGGTCAATATTGATTGCACCCATAACAAGATGCCCCAGCAAATTGCCCCGCACGGTGTAATCGGTGGCTACACCCGTCTGGGTGGATTTAATTTCCTCAATCTTGGCAATATCGTGCAGAATCACGCCGGAAAACAGCAAATCCGCATTCAGCACGGGATAAACACGGCACACAGCCTGAGCCAGACGCAAAATGGAAAGGGTATGGAGCAGCAGCCCGCCCCGCAGGGCATGATGAAGCTTTAATGCAGCGGGCCAATACAGCAGGGTTTCGCGGTATTCCGCAATCACAGCCGTTACCAATCGCCGCAGTTCCTCATCATGAAAGCCGTCAACAACCTGCTCAATCTGGCGGAGCATAACCTCCCCTGTCAGGTAGGCGCTTTCCACATAGTCCTCAATGTTAACATGGTCAGCCTCCTGCACGTGGCGGATACGGTCAACCCGGAACTGCTCGGTGTCGTTATAGCTGATGACCGTGCCTCTCACCTTAACAAAATCATTCACGGCAAACTTCACGGTGGGTTCCTTGTAATCCCACAGCTTGGCGTTCATTTCGCCCTCTTTATCGCTGATGGTCATATCCAGATAGGCGGCGCCCTTGGCGGTCACCTTTTTGTCAACAGTCTTTAAGATGCAGTAACCCTCAACCGTGCCGTTACTGCCGCAGGGTGTAAAATTCATAACTGCCTCCGTGTATAACATATTTCAATGTATTGTACCACAAGATACAAAAAAAGGAAAGATTATTTTGATGAACCCGAAAAACAAAATACCCCCTGCCCTGCATTATCCGAAAAAAAGCGATGCCGCCATCAAAAGCAGCACCGCTTTCGCAATAACATGGTAAAAATGTAATCAGCCGAACATCCATTCCAGCACATATTGGATATACTCATCCCAAAACTCCCAGCAGTGCACGCCGTGGGATTCTCTGTAAGTAAAATCATAGCCCAGAGCATTGAGCTTGTCGCGGAACGCCACATTCTCACGGTACAATCCGTCCTCGGTGCCGCAGCCCATAAAGAGGCGGGGCCGGTTGGGGTTATCGGCGCATTTTTCGGCAAGAATAAACAGATTATCCTCCGGAGGCACAAATTCTGAATCGCCGAAAATGGCCTTGTAAGTCACATCCCCGAACCTTCTGTTCAGGTCAATGGCCGAGGAAAGTCCTGCGGCGGCACAAAAGCTGTCGCATTCTCTTAATCCGATTTTCAAAGCGCCGTAGCCACCCATGGAGAGGCCCGCCACAAAATTATCCTCCCGCTCCATGGAAAGGCCGAAAAACTCATTCATGCGCTTGGGCAGTTCCTTTGCGATGAATTGGTAATAATTCAGGCCGTACTTCATGTCGCAGTAAAAACTTTTATGGGCACAGGGCATCACCACGGCAATGCCGTAGGCGGTGGCGTAACGCTCAATGGAGGTTCTGCGCAGCCAGATGGTGTTGTCATCGCTCAGGCCGTGGAGCAGATACAGAGTTTTGAAGCGTTCTTTTTTGACGGCGGAATGAATTCCGATTTCCCCCGCCAGATTCTTCTGGGGCAGCACCACCAGAACCTGAGTCTGCATACCCAACGCTTCACTGAAAAAATCAACATTACAAAGTGCCATAATAATCTCCTGCTTCGTTCTGTATTTTGAAACGAAAAACTCAACCGAACAGGAAGTTAAGGATATTCAGAATGGGCTTGACAAGCCAACCTAAATATTTCTCAACACCCACATAGAAATCGTATTTTCTGTTGAAGGATTTCAGGTTATTCTCGTTATCCAGCTTGGATTGTTTCCAGAAATACGGGTTGCTCGCCTTAATGTAATTTCTCAGTTCGGGGTCCCGGATGAGCGTATCACTGCCTTCATTGAGCTGTGTTACGTTTTCCTCAAGATAACGGTCATACAGCGCCTCATTGGCACTCATCCACA
The DNA here is from genome assembly GCA_045599985.1 of Acutalibacteraceae bacterium. Lineage (GTDB taxonomy): Bacteria > Bacillota > Clostridia > Oscillospirales > Acutalibacteraceae > CAG-177. The sequence goes on from JAZRWZ010000305.1 coordinate 3,146, forward strand.
CCGAAGGAAGCTGCAGGCGGGAGAAACTGCCTTTTTTGGCCTCTGCCTCCCAGGACAGCCAGGAGATTTCGCTGCGTTTTACATTGGCCTTCTGGAAATCGGTGCCCTCGGCGTTTTCGGCATTTGCCCACAATTCATCGATGTAGGCAATGTCTTTTTTCTTCAGGGAGCGGTACATATCCTCAACAGAATCATAGATGGGCATATGGTCGTGTTCGGATTCGGATTTTTCCAGAATGGTGAGATACTCCTTAATATTGCCTGCGGCGCCGCCGTAGTAGGCCTCAAGGAATCCGTCCATCTCCGCTTCGTAATCCATGTAGGGGTCAATCATCAGGCGGGAGAGCAGATAGGCGCGCAAATCGGCAAACTCACCGTTGCAGGCGGTGGCGTAGTAGGCCCCCTCCTCATAAACGCCCTTTACGCCGTTTTCGGCAAAAATCTGCATATTCTTCTGGATAACGCCGAAATCGGAAAAAGTAACAAGAGTTTTGGCATAGTTGGTGGTGTAATCCCAAATATACAGCCGGTTGGAAAGCTGACTCCATGTATGAAGGTCATCCATAAAGGCGGCATTCATTTTGCAATCGGAATCATCCAGCGGGTGGCAGAAGCAGCACTCGATGGAGCAAAGGCGGATAATCACATTATCTCTGGGCTTGATACCCACGGGAGGCGTGCGGGTGTATTGATAAGCAAAGGTATCAATGGCCACATTGTCATAACCGGCCTTCTCCACCTCTTCGGCAATGCGATTGATGAAAAGCAGCAGCGAACCGGCGTGGGAGCCGTATTTTTTATCGGAGGCTTTGCATTTATCGCATTCGCAGTAATTCTGGTTATCATTCTGCGTCAAGGAGAGGATGCGCAGGTTTTTATCGTTTTTATCCACACTTGCCAGATTCGCCATTACCTCATCGAGTACGATTTGGTATGTATCCTCGTTGGAGAGGCAAAGCTGGTCACCCGTGCGGCTTCCGTTATGCAGAGCAAAAAGCTCGGGTCTGTCGGCAAAATATTTGGAGGCGGCGCAATACTGAGTGGCAAGGGTGTGGCAAAAGCCGCCGATGTAATTCACATTGCTGCCGTTTGCCTCCGAAAACTGCCTGTAAACGCCGGAATTGAGCTGATTGGCAAGGGAATATTCCCCGTTTTTGGGGCTGATCCAGTCCGTTTCACGGTATTCAAAGGTCTGGTCAAAGGAAACATCCAAATCCAGAGGAACACTCACGCAATCCGTCTGAGGGGTAACAATCAGTTTATCGCTGTACCAGCGGCAGCCGCAATAATCCTTCAGGAAAGCAAACACACCGTAGATGGTGCCTCTTTTGCCCACACCGGCTATTGCAAGGCCGCTGCCTGTTGCTTTGATGCGGTAGCCCTCATCCTTCAGGGCGGAAATATCCGCTTTTTCCCCGGCGGCGGCACCCACAAAGATGCCTTCATCGCCGCTTGTTGTTACTTCAAAGGTGCTGCCCGTGCAGCGCTGCAGATAATCCTGCAATTTTGCTGCGGCGGTTTTATCGGTCTG
>JAZRWZ010000306.1:0-1005 GCA_045599985.1 Acutalibacteraceae bacterium
AACTTTTCGGCATCTATTTCGGTATCAAAGCAGAGCAGTTGTTCAAGCTCGGAATCGAGGAAGGCATTGAGTCGGGACAGTGCCGTTGACATGACCGAAGCCATTGACTGTTCCGCCGTGTTGAGTGCGGCACCGGCAAACCATTTCGCTTTGTGGTCATTCGGCAGTTCCTCAATCAGCAGTTGAAACTGATTCTTTCCTTTTTTGCCGGAGGGTGCCAGCAGTTCCTGAATGATTTTGAACACCGACACAATGTGCCGTTTCTGCGGCTCACAAAACTCCGCAACGAGCAGAATGGTGGCGGTGAGCAGTCCTTCGGCGGCATCGTAGAAGTAGGCGTTTTGTCCGAAGGATGCCGCATCCATGCCCGATAGGATAATGGTTTTGGAGATAATCTTGGCATACTTTTCCGCCTTTGCCTTATATACAAGCTCGTCCGGGTGTGCTTGGTACAGATCCATATACTTGTTTACAAGGTGCAAGAGGTTATTTCCGTTTGACCGTGTCGGGTTTCGCAGATCAATGACCGAAACATTGTAGCCGTACTGCTTGGCAATGTTGCCGTAGTTTCGCATGACATCACCTTTGGTATCTGTGGAGAGAAAAGACATCCCCGATGCACAGGCATATTCGATGCAGGGATAAAGCCAGAATGCCGTTTTGCCGACACCTGCCGCACCGATCATCAGCACATGGACATCGCCGGTGTCCACAAGGGCGGTCGTGTTATGTCCGCTGCCTTCGCATCCGACAATGATCCCCTGCGGCAGAGCTTCTTCGGGAGAGGGTTCGGGCTTTCCGAACGGTCGCTTTCGGACGGCTCCCGCCGAGGTCGGTGTCTGTCCTTTTTCTGCCTGACGGCGCCATTTTTTCGGTGTGAACGGAATGTGGCGGTAGATCTTTTTAACCTCGCCTTTGGTTGCCCACCGAGCCGTTCCGTGCTGACCGTCACCGACCGTTTTGGATTTGATATTGTTTAAGCTGTACACATAGGAGAGCAATGTC
>JAZRWZ010000307.1:0-1002 GCA_045599985.1 Acutalibacteraceae bacterium
TGGCAGTCTGGAACAGGCCAAAGGTAAGCGCAATGGCAATGGCACGGGAGCGCTTCATATCCGGCTCATGCAGCCCGTTTGCCAGAGAGACTGAGAAGGCATCCATGGCAAGCCCGATGCCGAAGAGAATGCTGTTAAAAAAGAAAAGCAGGTTCCATTCCATGGCCTGCACCTCCAAAGGAGCAATGTCATCAACTTAAGGTTGTTCAATGGCGGTCAGCTACGGTAGGGGCGACCATTCCCCCCCCCCCAAGCCGATACAACCGACCTTTTATATGGATGCAAGACGGCACGGGCGAGCAATGCTCGCCCCTACGGTATCACATAACATAGGCATTGGTTTTCTTTTGAGATATTCTCGTTAACTTACCGCCATTGAGAAGCGTCCACTATTCTAAATGGCAGAGTTGATGTACTTCAAACTATAGCATAAGGAAGAAAATTTTTCAAGCACCCTTTTTCGGCGAAAAAAGGGGTGGCAAATGCGGAAAATTGTGGTAAACTATAAGGAAAGAGAAAAGGAGGCATTGTTATGAATTTTAAAAGATGTTTGGCGCTGCTGCTGTGCACTGTAATCCTTTTGAGTATGCCGGTGGCTGCGGCGCGGGATACGGTGCTGCTGACCCGTGCGCCGTTAAATGTTCCGGCTCCCGTGCTTGGGGAGACCTTGCTTGCACCCTCCTTTGCTGAGGATGCGGCATTCCGCGTGGTGTCCTACCAGTGGTATCGCGGCAATGTCCCGGTTTCCGAGGGCAGCACCGTGGAGGCTGGAGACTATATGCTTACCGTTACCGTCCGCATTAAGGATGCCGGTGTCAATCATGTAGATAAAACTTCGTACATCAGCACCGATGGCCTTTGCACGGCGCTATATTGCACGGTCGATGCCGATGCAGGTGCCCTCACCGGCAGCTTCCGGGTACCGGTATTTACCGCGTCTGCGGCCAATGTAAATCTTCCGGAGATTCAGCCGGAGGCCGTGATTGCCGATACCCTCTATGA
>JAZRWZ010000308.1:0-11972 GCA_045599985.1 Acutalibacteraceae bacterium
GGCTTCCGCGGGGATAATCTCCTCAACAGTCGCTTCTGCGGGCACACTCTCCTCGACAACTGCCTCTGCGGGAATATTATTCTCGACGGCAGTGCTCTCAGCCGCGGCTTCGGAAGCCGCTTCCTCCCCGGGGGCAGTCGCAGCCTCCTCCGATTCACCGAACAGTTCACGGTCAATCCGTTCAAATTCCGCCGTCAGGCGGTCCAAATCAAACTCAACGTCCGAAAAAAGCGCGGAACCGTCCGGGGCGGAGGTATCGGAACCTTCGTCCTCGAATAAACCGTTCACGTTGTCTTTTCTTTCTTCTTCCATGGTTTTCCTTTCGGGCGGGTAACACTCACATGAGTGTTATCCGTTGGCATTTTCTTCTTTTTCCGCCTCTGCCAGATAGCGGGTCAGGGCATCCTGCCAGGTGGGCAGCAGGGAGAAGCCCGCCCCGGTAAGACTTGCCTTGGATAAACGGGAATTGTGAGGCCGTTTGGCATCACAGGGATACTGCGAAGAGGGAATGGGCAGGATTTCGGCAGGCAGGTTTGCCTGCTCCATAATGGCCCGGGCAAAATCCGCCCAGGAGCAAAAGCCCTCATTGGTGGCATGATAAATGCCGTAGCGTTCTGTCTGTACCATATCGCAAAGCAGAGCCGCCAGGTCATCGGTAAAGGTGGGGGAGCCTATCTGGTCATCCACCACGCTGATTTCCGTTTTGCGGCTGCCCAGCCACAGCATGCTTCGCACAAAATTGCGGCCGTTCACGCCGAACACCCAGGAGGTGCGCACCACAAAGGTGCGGGAGCAATTTGCCAGCGCCTCCCGCTCACCTTCCAGTTTGGTTTGGCCGTAATAGTTCAAGGGGGCTTTTTCGCCGTCGGTTTCATAAGGGGTATCCCCCTCGCCGCCGAAGACATAATCCGATGAAATATAGATGAGCCCCGCACCGCACCGTTCACAGGCCTTTGACACAAAACGGGTGCCCAGCACATTCACGGCATAGCACCGCTCCCGCTCGGTCTCCGCTTTATCCACGGCTGTGAAGGCGGCGCAATGGATGACGGCATCCGGCTTTTCTTTTTCAAAAAAAGCAAGCACCGCACCTTCATCGGTAATATCCAATTCCCCGTGACCTGCGCCCACAGCGCATATCCCCGCGGAGTGCAAATGCTTCATCACATCGGTGCCGAGCTGCCCCGAAGCACCGGTAACAATCACTTTCATTCTGTATCCTCTTTGTCAGTTCTTCAAACTCTGCAGCGGCGCGGGAATGCGGCCGCCGCGGGAAATGAATTTGGCGGGAGAGGCGTAGTTGATATTCATGACGGGGCCGCTGCCCAGCAGACCGCCGAAATTCAGTTCATCCCCCACCTTTTTGCCGATGGCGGGAATCAGGCGCACAGCCGTTGTTTTGGAGTTGACCATACCGATGGCGGCCTCATCCGCAATAATGGCGGAGATGACCTCGGCGGGAATATCCCCGGGCACGGCAATCATATCCAATCCGACGGAGCACACCGCCGTCATGGCCTCTAATTTTTCAAGCTTCAGGCAGCCGCTGCGGGCGGCATCAATCATGCCGGCATCCTCCGTAACGGGAATGAATGCGCCCGACAGACCGCCCACATGGGAGGAGGCCATGGTGCCGCCCTTTTTGACGGCATCGTTGAGCAGGGCAAGGGCCGCCGTTGTGCCGTGGGCACCGCAGCTTTCCAGCCCGATTTCCTCCAGAATATGGGCAACGGAATCACCCACCGCAGGGGTGGGAGCCAAAGACAAATCCACAATACCGAAGGGCACACCCAAACGGGAGGCTGCCTCCGTGGCAACCAACTGCCCCATGCGGGTAATTTTGAAGGCTGTTTTTTTGATGGTACCGGCAATGGCGGTAATATCGGCATCGGGCATTTTGCACAAAGCCGCCCTCACCACGCCGGGGCCGGAAACGCCCACATTAATTACGCACTCCGGCTCGCCCACGCCGTGGAAAGCGCCTGCCATGAAGGGGTTATCCTCCGGCGCGTTGCAAAACACCACCAGTTTGGCGGCGCCGATGCAGTTGTCGTCCTTTGTTTTCTCCGCCGCCTGCTTCACAATCTGACCCATCAGCGCCACGGCATCCATGTTGATGCCCGTTTTGGTGGAGCCGATGTTCACACTGGAGCAGATGTTGGAGGTTACGCTCAACGCCTCGGGAATGCTGCGGATAAGCGCCTCATCCCCTGCGGCAAATCCCTTTTGCACCAAAGCGGAATAACCGCCGATGAAGTTCACGCCCACGGCATCTGCCGCGCGCTGCAGGGTTTTTGCGTATTTGACCGGGTCACCGCCGGAGGCGGCAGTGAGCAGGGCGATGGGAGTAACGGCAATGCGTTTATGGATGATGGGAATGCCGTAATCCCCCGAAATGGCCTCCACCTGAGGCACCAGATTAGCGGCATAGCGGGTAATTTTATCGTAAACCTTTTCGCAGGAACGGTCTATGTCATCACAGCAGCAATCCAGCAGGGAAATGCCCATGGTGACCGTTCGGATGTCAAGGTTTTCATTTTCTATCATGCGGATGGTTTCCAGAATATCGCCTGTGTTTATCATACCCCAAAACCTCCGTTATACATGATGCATGGTGTTGAACACATCTTCGTGCATGGCGTGAATCTGCAGGCCGCGCTCCTGGCCCATGGCCTTCAACTGCTCCGAAAAATCAGCAAACTTTGTGGTGGATTTCTCCAGATCCACAAGCATAATCATACAAAAAAGCTCCTGCAAAATCGTTTGAGACACCTCTACCACATTGATATGATTCTCGGCGCACACCTGTGAAACGCCCGACAGAATGCCTACGGTATCCTTGCCCACAACGGTAATAACAGCTCTCATAAAAACACCTCATTCAATGCCTTTTACCGGCAAATATTCATTATATTCTACCACATATTTTGTGATTACTCAATCTTTATTTTATATATAAAGCGTTTTGAAGCGAAAATCAGCAATTATTCCGTAAATAATGTTTGAAAAAATTATTAAGAGTGGGGAGAATGGCTTGCCAAACGGTGCATGTTGAGATAATATAATACCTTGTTGACATAATGCCGGGCAGGAATGCCCTGCCCCCATTATCCGGAGGAATATGCTATGAATTACAAAAACATCATTGACCTGCACACCCACACCGACAATTCCTTTGACGGGAACCACTCCGCCATGTTCATGTGCGAGAGCGCCTACCTCAAGGGTCTGCGGGCCGTAGCCTTTACCGACCACATCGAGATAGACCGTTTTTACAGCGGCAATTTTGACATGACTGCCCGTCAGGCCTATTTTTATGTGGCCAATGCCCGCTCCGCCTTTGACGGCAAGCTGATTGTGTGCAACGGCATTGAACTGGGCCAGCCCGCCTATGAGCCGCAGATTGCCGAGGAGCTGCTGTCCCGCTTCAATTACGATATCGTCATCGGTTCCGTTCACAACCTGCGCGGCCGCAAGGATTTTTGCGACCTTGACTATCAGACCGAGGCGGCAAACTACGCCGACCTTGTGGATGAGTATTTTGATGAAGAGCTGGCTCTGGTGCGCTGGGGCAAATTTGACACTCTGGCCCACCTGACCTACCCCCTGCGCTACATCATCGGGGAGCAGAAGCTGCCCATTGATTTATCCCGCTATACCGACAAAATCGACACCATTCTGCGCACCCTTGCCCAAAGCGGCAAGGCGCTGGAAATCAATACCTCCGGCCTGCGCCAGCCCCTGAACGAAACAATGCCCTCCGCGGGCATTGTCAAGCGCTTCCGTGAGCTTGGCGGCGAATACATCACCGTGGGCTCCGATGCCCATTATGCCCAGCATCTGGGTGCCAACATCGGTGACGGGCTGGAGATTGCCAAAGAATGCGGCTTCCGCTACGTTTCTCTGTTCAAGGACCGCAATCCCACTCCCGTTCCCATCGAATAAGAAACCCCCGTTACCTTTATCCGGATTCAGAAAGGCGAAATCATTATGAAACTGATTGTGAATGCAGCGGCAAAAATCAACCTCTCTCTGGATATTACGGGTGTGCTCGAAAACGGGTATCACAGCCTGATTATGGTGATGCAATCCGTCAACCTGTGCGATACGGTCATTTTGGAAAAGACGGATTCCGGCACCGTAGAGCTGACCTGCTCCGAGCCCGCGCTGCCCTGCGACAAAAGAAATATCGCTTACAAAGCCGCCCTCATGTTTTTCAGCGGTACGGGCATCGAAAACCCGGGGCTCAGAATTCACATTACCAAGCGCATTCCCTTTGCGGCAGGCCTTGCCGGGGGCAGTGCAGATGCCGCCGCCGTCATCTGCGGGCTGAATGTGCTTTTTGAGGCGGGTTTGAGCGAAACCGCGCTGTGTGCCATAGGCATTAAGGTGGGCAGCGATGTGCCCTTCTGCATTGCGGGAGGCACGCGACTGGTGGAGAATACGGGTGATAAGATGACTCCCCTGCCTCCCGTTCCGCATTTTTTTGCCGTTCTGGCAAAGCCCTCTCAGGGCGTTTCCACCGCCGAAGCCTACGGCGCTTTTGACCGGGCGCAAAATATCCGCCACCCAGACAACGAAGGGATACTGGCCGCCGTAAAAGACGGAAACCTTGCCGCCATTGCCGCCAAAGCCGACAATGTTTTTGAGCAGGTCATCTCTTTGCCGGAGCTTGATACCCTCCGCCGCGTGCTGGAGGATGCAGGTGCACTCACCGTGCGCATGAGCGGCAGCGGCCCCACTCTGTTCGGCATTTTCGATTCCGCTCCCATGGCACAGCTTGCCCTCGAAAAGGTGCGTGCCTGCGGCAAAGCCGAAAACGCCGCCCTGTGTGAGCCCGTGGCGTGGGGTGTACAAATTGAGCCGTAAATCAATACCTTTAACCGAAAAAGTCCTGAACCTCGTTTGAGATTCAGGACTTTGGTTTTTCGTCGCAGCCTTTTCCGCGGCACGGTTATTTATATTGCGTGAGGGCGGCCTCGGCGGCTTTCACAAAATCCTCCGCCACGCTTTGGGGTGACAGAATCCGTATATCGCTGCCGAAATTCATCACCCACGCAAGGAACAGAGGGCTGACCGCCACACTCACCGTTACATCAAAGCAATCCTCCCCTGCGGGGCACAGAATCACATCCCGCCCGAAGCGGTCCAGAATCACGCCCACCAGAGAGTTGCGGCAGCGCAGGGTCACCTGTTCATCCCTGCCGCCGAACATACCGAAGGTTTTTCGGGAATAGAGCGCCATGTCAAAATTGCGGAAATGCTCGGCGCCCTCCCGCTTTTCCTCACACACGGCAACATCGGTCATCTTATCCACACGGTAGTGCTTGATTTTGCCCGCCTCACTGTCGTAGGCAACCAGATAATAGTTTTCCTCCGCCCAGGAAAGAGCCCAGGGGCTCACCCGGTAAACGCCGCCGTCATGACGGTACTGCTTTTCCTTGCGGACATTCCATTCAAAATAGCGAAAGGAGATTTTGCGGTTATTGCCGATGGCGTTATGAATGGTATCCACCGCGTAATAAATACGCTCATTCTCCGTTTTTACACGGTTGGCCACAAACACCTGACGCTGCAGCAGATGCGCCTCGTGAACGCTGGTGAAGCCCTCAATCTTCTTTATCAGCTCCGCGCTTTTTTTGCGGGTGATGAAGCGGGAGGACTGCACGGCATCCACCAGCAGCTTCAGCTCGGGCAGTTCAAATTCACGGCTTGCCACATAATAGGCAGGGGGGCGTTTGGCGGTAACCTCAATATCCAGCCCGAAATCACGCAGGGCGTTTATGTCATCATAAATGCTTTTCCGCTCCGCCGTAATATCGTACCGCTCCAGCCATTCCAGCAATTCCGCCATGGTCAGGCTGTGCTGTTCATCGGTATTCTCCAGCAGAATCTTCATCAGGTACAGAATTTTCAGCTTTTGATTCTTGGATTTCGGCACAGTTCACCCTCCCCGCTGTTTATTTTTTATGTTTGTCAGGCTTTAACACCGTTTACAAGGTCGGCATATGCCTTCATCAGGGTGGAGGCCGTGTATTCACCGATGGAAACAGTCAGGCACCAGGAATCGTCATAGAACTCGGTGCTGCCGGGCTGATACTTTTTGCCCACCACATAGTACATTTCGTCCGGGCAGATGTAACCGGCGGCATCGTTCATCAGGTCGCAGAGAATCACGTTTTCGCCGTAGCTCTCACGCAGAGATTTGTAATCGGATTTGCTCAGGCCGTAACCGCCCACCACAAGCTCCGCATACATCTCGCCGGGGCTTAAGAACATCTTGAGGGCGCTGCCGAATTCCAGATAGCCGATTTCTGTGGTGTTGTAATATTTTCTGTCCTGCTTGTTGTAGGAGATATCGTTGCCGGCAAGGCCCAGCTTCAGAAGGGTCAGAGAGGCGTTGGATTCAATCTCCAGCTTCACGCGCTTGTGAGCGGCGTTGAGCACGGCCTCCACCTTCTTTTCCTCAAAGGTGGGCAGGTCATCATACCACTTGGTATAGCCGGGCTGATTGCCATATGTTGCAATGCCGAGCACATCGCCCAGCTCATCGTTGAGGGCCATTCTTTCCTCGGTGGTCATGTTGGCACCAAGGCAGATATAGGCCATCTCATAGCCGTAGCGGATGGAACGGTCATGGTTGGTGGGGTTATCCAGACCGTCATCGGTCCGGGAGGTGCCGCAGGAGTTGGTGCCCACATTGCCCTGCACATAGATGAAGTTGCTGCCGGCTCTGTTCACCAGTTTTTCCATGTACCATACGAAGTCGGAGGACAAATCCGCATTGAACTCCTCACCGTAGCTGGTCATTTCGGGGTGAGTGCCGAAGGAGGCAATCATGGTGCCTCTGCCGCCGTTTTCGGGGTAGAACATCAGGCGGTGGATATTATCATCCAGATCGGGAGAAACGCTGCGGGTGCCCATGTAACCGTCCACATCAATATCGGTGTAGGTAAGGGTGCCGGGCTTCATGTCGGCATAGGCCTGCTCCAGCGTTTTGCGGAAGGAGGAGATGATCTTATCTAGATAATCCTGATTCACACCGCTGTGGGGCTTGACAATGCCCGTGATGGAAAGCAGGTTATGAAGAATGGTGGTGAGGGGCTTGCCCCACACACCCTGAGAATCAATCGCCATGTGGGAGTGGATGGCGGAGATGTTCATGGACTTGATATTGTACTGCTTGGCAAGGTCTGCCACACCGGCGCGGATTTTGAGCACATCGGTATTGGCAATGCCGATGCAGTCCACGCTGGCAATCACAACGCTGCCGCGGCCGGTGTTGTCGTCCAGCATCACGGTGCGCACCATCAAATCCTCGTTATTGCCCTCGTCATCCTTGTAGAAGCCGGTGGAATAGCCCCAGGGGCAGTAGCTGCCGCGGGCATATTTGAAGTTGACGCCGAAATCGTCGGGAATAACGGATTCCTTACCGTAGCCCACATTCCAGGTGTAGTTCTCGGTATCGAAATCCAGAAATACCTCATCACCCTCATAAAAATTCTCGGTGGAGAGAGGCTGACTGTCATCCCTTACAAAAGAGAGACGGGGCACGATTTTGGCAATACCGCCCAGCAGAACATCGTTGAGCAGGGTGTCAAGGAAGGTGGAGATGCGAACGCTCTTGGCCTCCAGCTCCTCGGGGGTCAGCTCGCTGTTGTTTTTGGCGAAAACGGGCAGAGCTGCAGCGCCCAACGCAATGGCGGAGCTGAGCAGAACGGCAAGTGCTTTTTTGGCAAATTTCATGTATTTTTCCTCCTGTGAGTTATAATATTATCGGAACCGAATCGGCGATAACCATACTGTCCGGCGTAACAAGGCAATCCCTTGCCAGCACCGTTACCCCCTCCGAAGCCGCCCGGCGCAGAGCCGTGCCGAAGGCGGGGTGCAGGGAATCCGCCGGGGTAAAAGCGGTAATCCCCTTCATCTGAATCACAAAAAGCAGAAAGGCTTCATAGCCCTCCCTGCGGCAGGCAATCAGCTCGCCCAGATGCTTTATGCCCCGCTCTGTGGGAGCATCGGGGAAGGAGGCAATGCCGCCCTGCTCCAGAGTAACGCCCTTTACCTCCAGAAATGCCTTCCGCTCTCCGTCCTCAATATAAAAATCAAAGCGGGAAGCGCCGTAAACCACCTCACGGCAGATGCGGGCATCACGGGAAAAGAGCAGACCCTTTCTGAGCCACTCCTCCGCCGCGTCATTGGGAATCTGCGAATCCATATTGATAAGCAGCGGGCCGCGCTCCGTCTGCTTTTGCACGGCAATCAAATCAAAGGCGGTCTTGCGGGCGGGGTTGTCGGCACAGCTCAGCCAGACGGCGGCGCCGGGCACCAGCAGTTCTCTGCAACGCCCCGTGTTTTTGACATGAACCGTTTGCTCACACCCCTCCACCGCCACCTTCGCAATAAAACGGTTGGGACGGGACAGGAACACGCCCCCGATAACCTTTTGATACTTCATGACTCCGCTGCACCTTTTCAAAACCGACATAGTATATAAGATGTATCAATTATACCACAGATAACCCGATTGTAAAGGGAGAAGGCACCCTTCCGGCGGAATTTCTCACCGTCGGTTTCCGCCATTCGGGTCGGTTAAATTGCATTTTGATTTATTTTTGTACCGCAGTGCAAAAATCTCTTTACAAAGAGAATAAGCCGTAGTATAATGCAAATAAAAATACGAAGGAGGCTGTGTATGGAACAAACCCGACGCTCCCGCAAAAAAGACAACACCCACCGCGCACTGATGCACAGCGCCAAAATGCTTTTTGAAAAGCACGGCATCGGCAATGTTACCATTGACCAGATCAGCGAGGGAGCCGATGTTTCCCGCTCCACCTTCTTCTCCCACTTCACCTCCATTGACGACCTGCTCTCACAGATTGCCGACGAAGAGGTAAACGACCTTTTTGCCGCGGCAGGCGAGGGAAACATCCCCACCGTCAATCAGATTTTTTCCCGTCTGGCCCGGGATACCTACCCCTACCCCTACCTGGTGTGTGAATTGTTCACCCGCCGCATTCTTTCCGACGACCCTTCCTCCGTTGCCCGTGTGGACGAATTAATCCGCCGCGAAATCGAGCAGGGCGGCTTCGGGAAGCTGCAGGAGCAATTCTCCTCCAAAGACATTTCCGCTTTTATTTTCGGAGCTTATTTCGGCCTGGTGTTTCAAAAGCTCATCAACCGTGAGCCCTTTGATGACCCCGCCGAAACGAACGATAAAATCACCAACCTAATCCAATTTTTCAAGAATCAGGAGGAACAAGATCATGAGTAACGGTTACGCAATCAGCGAGTGGCAGTCTGCCAAAGAAATCTACGCAAAGCTCAACAACCTTACTTCCCAGCCCATCTACTGCATCTCCGACGAAGAGCTTGAAAAGGTTCTGGCCCACTTCGACACCAAGTGCGCCAAGTCCAAGGAGATTACCACCGAGGCCAAAAAGTTCATCCCCGGCGGCGTACAGCACAACCTTGCTTTCAACTTCCCCTTCCCCATCTGCGTTACCAAGGCAGAGGGCGCATACCTCTACGACATCGACGGCAACAAATACTTCGACTTCCTGCAGGCCGGCGGCCCCACCATTCTGGGCAGCAACTACAAGCCCGTTCAGGAAAAAGTAATTGAGCTCATCAAGACCTGCGGCCCTGTTACCGGTCTGTTCCACGAGGGCGAGCTTCTGCTTGCAAAAGAAATCAACAAGCATATGCCCAATGTTGAAATGTTCCGTATGCTCGGCTCCGGCACCGAATCCGTTATGGCTGCCATCCGTATTGCCCGCAATGCCACCAAGGCCAAGAGAATCATCAAAGTGGGCGGCGCATACCACGGCTGGTCCGACCAGATGGTTTACGGCCTGAAGATTCCCGGCTCCCGCAGCTTCCTTGAATCCCACGGTATCCCCTCCAGCTGCTACGGCACCACCGACGAGGTCAGACCCAATGACCTTGATATGCTTGAGAAAATGCTCAAGGTCAACAAGTTCCGCGGCGGCACGGCTGCTGTTATCGTAGAGCCCGTTGGCCCCGAAAGCGGTACCAGACCCGTTGACTTCGACTACAACAAAGGCGTTCGCGAGCTTTGCGACAAATACGGCGCCCTCTTCATCTTTGATGAGGTTGTTACCGGCTTCCGTATCGGCCTTCACGGCGCTCAGGGTTACTTCAACGTTGTGCCCGACCTTACCATCTTCGGTAAAATCGTGGCCGGCGGTTATCCCTCCGCAGGCGGCGTAGGCGGTAAGAAGGAATTCGTCAGCGGCATGGCCGCAGGCGTAGGCACCATGATGAAGCGCGCCTATGTGGGCGGCACTCTGGCTGCCAACCCCCTGTCCTCCTATGCAGGCTACTGCGCCATTCAGGAAATCGAAAAGACCAACGCCTGCGAAAAAGCAGGTATGGCGGGCGACAGACTTGCCGCAGGCCTCACCGGTCTTGTTGACAAATACTCCCTTCCCTTCGTAGTATACAACCAGGGCTCCATCGTTCACCTTGAGTGCACCGGCGCCATGAGCTACGATTTCAGCTCCATGCTGCTGCCCAACTCCGTCATCCCCATGCTCAAGATGAAGCCCGAAATGCTTCGCCGCAAGGTTGCCATGGAGCAGATGGGCGCCGCCTACATGGCCCACGGTATTGTTACCCTGGCCGGCAGCCGTCTTTACACCTCTCTGGCCGACACCGACGAAATCATCGACGAGGCTCTTAACCGCTTTGAGGATGTATTCAAGACTGTTACCAAGTGCAGCAGAAATCTTGACAAATAAGAATTTCTTTTCCGGCACTCACCCTTCGGGGTGGGTGCTTTTTTTGTTTTCTCCCCCGAATTCTTAAAAACTTCTTAATCCCCGGTACGGGTTGTTGACAATCGTTTACAGGCAATTTATAATAAAGTTGCACAAAAAAATACAAGAAAAGAGGTAATTTTTATGAAAAAGGCATTAAGTGTGCTTCTTGCAACCGTCATAGCGCTGTGCTCTTTGTTTGGCGTTGTCGGCTTTGCCGATGGCGGAACAAATAAAAGCGATGCGCTCCTTTCCGGCCTCGTCAACCAGAAATCCCTTACCGTTTCACTGGATGACAGCAACTTCGCCACCATCCCCATCAAAATCAAAAACGTATCCCTCTCCGCTCAATTCACAAAGAACGATTCCGGCAGCTATGATGTCAAGTTGGGCGGCTCCGGCAAAATCGGCCCCTTCAATGCCAAGGTTATCGGCAACAACAATGAGCTGACCGTCTACTTCCTGTTCTTCAAGATGAACGCCGCCGCCCTGCTGGGCGATGACTTCAGCCTTTCCGCCCTGACACAGGAGATTGCCCCCATCCTTGACATGCTCAACGAAGATACCCTCGGCTATCTGCAATATAATCAGACCATTGCCGAGCGTGACGGCGTATACGGCGATGTGCAGGTTGAGCAATATGTTCCCAACCTGCGCAAGATTGCGGAGGCCCTTGTGGCAGCCTCCGGCGAAGAAATCGATGTCAGCCCCATGACCGACGAACAGCTGCTTGCCCTTGTGATGAACTGTGATGACGATGCCGCCGCCGAGCTGAAAGACCTGCTGAGCATGCACATTGAGTTCGTATACAAAGACGGCACGCTGGTAAATGTGCGGGTTCTTACCCTGAACCAGTTCACCGGGCAATATACGGACCGTATGTTTGACCTGACCGGGGACCTCGGCATGAAGTTCAAGGCCATCGAAAGCCCCGCCAAGGATTCCGCTTTCAAATCCCAGTTCTTTGCCATTGACCTGACCGGTCTGCTCACCTCTCTGCTTCGCGGTATCATCGGTTAAATAATTTCGGAATTTCAATGCCCCGCCCTCCCCGGGCGGGGCATTTTACCGTATAATTGCCCGATTGGCTTGTTTTTACAGCGGGCATATGTTAGTATTACCTCATATATTTCAAGGAGGTTTCCGATATGAAAAAAGCATTGGCCTTTCTGCTGGCCGTAGCCACCC